>CANHZI010000171.1 GCA_947464955.1 Oxalobacteraceae bacterium | reverse complement strand
GCGGCGCACCGCTTGCTCTACATCTTCGGCGAAAGCCGGCACATGCACATTCATGCCCTGCAGCGTCAGCATCACGCCATAATCTTCGATCGCATGATGGGAAGAACCCATAGAACCATAGGCGTATCCGCCACCATTACCAACCAACTTGACCGGTAGTTTGTTGAGGCACACATCATTACGAATTTGTTCGAACGGACGCGCATAGACAAACGGTGCAATGCTATACACCCAAGTTTGTACGCCCATCTTGCTCATCCCAGCCGCGACTGAAACGATATTTTGCTCGGAGATACCGCCATTGATAAACCACTTACCAAGTTTATCGCGCACCGGTTCTAAAGCCATGAAGCCAAGGTCACCGGTAATAAACGCATACTTCTGTTCATCGAATAAAGTTTGCCAAACCACGCTCGCTGCATTTCTCATGTCAGCCTCACTTCATTCTGCGCCTGGGCAAATTGTTCTGCTGTCAATGGTAAGTAATGCCATTCCATCTTCGCTTCCATGAAGGAGACGCCTTTACCTTTGACCGTATTGAGCAAGATCACTTGAAATCCTTGCTGCGGGGTCTGCAATAATGCTTGCAAAGCTTGCGCTTGATGGCCATCGATTTCACGCACAGTCGCGCCGAAAGCGGCGATTCGTTGAGCTAGGTCGCTCATCGATGCCACCTCCTTGGTCGAGCCAAACCCTTGTAAGCCATTGACATCGACTAAGACCGTGAGCCTATCTAATTGCTGATGTGTGGCGAAAATCAAGGCTTCCCAATTGGAGCCTTCTTGCCATTCACCGTCCGACATGAGGCAATACACACGGCCAGCTTGGTCTTGAATTTGTTTGCCCATGGCCATCCCCGCTGCAACTGGGAAACCATGACCGAGACTGCCAGTCGCCACCGCAATCTCTGGCATCCAACCAGACACCGGATGCCCGGCTAAATGCGTATGATCTTTATGAAACTGTTGAAGATCGGCATCGGTGAGGCGACCGATAGACCAAAGGGCAATATACAAAGCGCCAACCGAGTGGCCTTTTGATAAAACAAATTGGTCGTCCTTCTGCATGACAAAGTGATGCAAAAACAGAATCGCATCAAGGCAAGACAAATTGCCGCCGATGTGCCCAACCTTGCTCTCATAATGCATTTGCAAGAGTCGCAAACGTGCGGCACGCTGGATGGCAGGAAAGCCCTGTTGATCTGGGGTGGTTACGGTCATGCTGTGATTTACTCTAGGGCACGGAAATTCGACGTCATGCCTATCGACGATGAACACACCGTTTCTCAAGCACAACATATTTTGTCCGATTATCCTTGAGTCGCCATAGAGCAACAAGCAATCTTTTCAGAAAAATGTCGAATACGCGCAATTCGGCGACTGTTTCAGCGATGCTGTTGATGCATATACGACAAAACCTGCAAACGCACCCGTTAGTGGGGTCTTATTTACCTACCAGACGAACCAACATCAAACAAAAAACCGTAGGCACCAGGTACCACAACTGTTGCCAGCTGTTCTTCGGCGCTGCGTCCCCAAAAACATTAGGTTCGGGCTTACTAGGCCACAGGCAAAGCACGATCAAGAAGACTGTCGCCATCAACACTAGGCCTGTAATGATCGGTTTGTAATCGCTGATGTCAAAACCAAACCACGGCGGCGCGATCCCAAGACAGAAAACGATGCTAGATAGCCCCAACCAGCTGGGCCAATTCAAGTCTTGCAGACGTCGTCGACAACAAAAGACCAGCGAGAAGAGTGACGATGGCACTAGCACAAGCGCCCAACAAACCGTCGCCTTCGAGTTGCTAATCTCGATCATCGCGAACTTTGTGTACACATCGACACCGACGGTCACGACCATGATCGATATCAACAAACTCATTGCCAACATGGACTGCAGTTGCAAGATGAACCGAACCCGACCAATTCGACCATCCCAGGAAAACAAATTGAAGTTTGCTTTTTTTTGCCCTATCTCTACGTCTGCTGTCAGGTCACTCTGCGGTGCCTCATAGATTTTATTCATGTCCCATCCCACACTTCAAAACAATTTCAAAGTATGAATGATATTGCAATATTCATCAATCTCGGCCCGCCTATCATGCTGGGCTCTATAATCGGTTCTATAATCGATCGTCATTCCGCTCCCCATTTGAACTGCCTCTCTACAGGGAAATCATGAAGCCACTCCTGACTACATTACTCACCACCATCGTCTGCCTCGGGCTACAAGCTTGCCAGGCAAAAGTAGCTGAACCACAAGCAACGCCAGCGAAATCCACCTATTTCGACCAAACTGGGCGCGATGACGTGCTCAGCGGCGGCGTCAAACTCATCACCATCAATACGCCCAAAGGTGACTTCAAGGTCTGGACAAAGAGGGTGGGCAATAACCCGACCATCAAAGTCTTGTTATTGCATGGCGGCCCTGGCATGACGCATGAATACTTCGAAGTCTTCGATAGTTACTTCCCAGGCGCAGGCATTGAATACTATTACTATGACCAACTTGGGTCCGCTTATAGCGACCAACCGACCGATCAAAGCCTGACCAACTTACCGCGTTATGTCGAAGAAGTTGAGCAAGTGCGGCAAGCGCTCAAACTCGACCATACAAGTTTCTATTTGCTCGGGCACTCATGGGGAGGTATTTTGGCGATGGAATACGCCTTGAAATATCAGAAAAATTTGAAGGGCCTGATTATTTCCAATATGGTCGATAGCATCCCTGCCTACAATGACTACGCCAAAAACGTTTTGATGCCAGCGATGGACCAGGCGGTATTGAAAGAGACTCAGGCACTTGAAGCAGCCGGTAAATACGAAGACCCTCGCTACATGGAATTACTGATTCCCCACCACTACGAAAAACACGTATTGCGCATACCGCAAGCGCAGTGGCCAGATCCAGTGAATCGTTCATTCAAACACGTCAATGCCCAAATTTACGTATCGATGCAAGGGCCGAGTGAGCTGGGTGCCAGTGGTAAACTGCTGAACTGGGATCGTAGCAAAGACCTAGCGCAGATTACTGTACCTACACTTACCATCGGTGGTCAACACGACACCATGGACCCGGCTTACATGGCAGCAATGGCGAAGAAGGTGCAGCACGGGCGCGCATTGACTTGTCCCAAGGGCAGTCATATGTCAATGTACGATGACAGCGCAACTTACTTCACAGGTTTGATCCAGTTCTTGAAGGATGTCGATAGCGGAAAGTTCTAAAAGTCGTCGACAAAAAAGAGGGGCTGGACACCGCGTTTTATGTCAAAATAATTCGACCTGTCCATCCCCACCACTCCATTTATGAAATTGTCGCGCCTCCACTTGGGTGCCTGTATTTTACTTGCACCAACAATATTATTTGCCCAGTCCAATCCGCCCAACGCTCAAACACTGCACCTCGAGGCCGGTGAGCAAGTGCTTGATTACGATGTGAGTAACGATAGTAAATCGACTTGGATCATCGTCAAAAATGGACAGAGTTTTACGCTGAAGCAATGGCAGTTCGACAATCCTCAAGTGCGGACCTTTGTCCCCCCTGCACAGACAAATTTACAGGCAGTCGCAATCCATCCAGCGGACAATCGTGTGTTCCTCATGGCGCGCAACGCAGCGGGGCTGTATAAGATAGAACGACTTGATACACAGTCGACGCAGTGGACAACGCAGGTCATCTACCAAAGTAATAAACCATTGCGACGTTTAATGGTATCTGCGGCCAAACTGAGTCCTTCCTATATTCAAGGTCAAAGCGCGCGTGTGGCACATCGTATCTATTTCGCCCAGAACGCAGGAAAAGGATGGACAACCTATTCGGTGCGAGACGATGGCAGCGTGCCCTATAGTTTGATTGGAAGCGATATCATCGCCGCAAAAAAAGAAAATGGAGATGGTGGCGCACCATTCCAAAAGCAGCAGGCCAGTACACTCCCCGCGAGTTTGCATCCCTCGGGCTTAGCCTTGTTACTGCAAGATGATAAATCCTGTTTTTTTCAGCTCAATTATGTTGTGACGGATTGGGCACTGAACAAAGATAATGCAAAACCGATTTGCGGTGGTTTCCTGGCTTGGACGCGTAACGGACTATTTCTACAACATTGGCGCAAAGACACGCTGGGCGTGACCTTATACAGCACCATTTCAGACAAAAAGTTCACTCTCTTGGACGATACCACGGTGCTCAGCCCACCTAGTTCACTACCTGATGGCCGTCATCTACTGGTCTTGACCGAAGACGCCGCAAAGCAACAACACCTACAAAAAGTTGCAGTGAATATCCCCGCAGGTGACATCATGAATGCCTGGATGTTCGTGCAAAATCAAGAAGAGACCGATGTCATCGCCAAGAACGGTGGTGCATTTCGACCTATCGATTGGTCAAGTTGGATGACGCCGCAGATGTATTCCATCTACGACTCGGAAGCCTATCAATGTGAAGCAGGCTCTCGATACGCAAAACGCCCCTATCTTGTCAGCACAGATCTGTTTTGGGAAAACATCGCGGCTGCCTACGAGGGGCTATTTATTTTGCACGAACGTCACACCATCGTACCTGCACTCGATCGCTTCCTCGAACAAGCGGCCAACCACTTTGCCAACAACAATAACGACTCCACTTTTGCCAAGATCATCTATACCAGTGCTGTCGTCCGCAACAAAAATTCGCTCAGCAAGGTTCCGATGAATTTGCGCAAAGTCGTGAAGGCCGAGGCGCAGTTAATCGAAAACGCCGCGGGAAGCGAAATCTCGAAGGTGACCGGCATGAACATCGACTACAGCGAATTTACGCCACGTGGTCACTATGAAAAATCAGATAATAGTGCTCGTTACTTCCGCACAGTACGCTATCTTGCGAGCCAAAAACTGGCCAATGAGAGCCTCGATGAGATCAAGAAACTACCGGCAAACGTCAATGCGGCTGCAGTAGCTTGGGCCACCGCCTATGACAAACTGATTGCTGAAGCACGATCTCCGCTCGCGTGGAATGGGAGTACCAAAGCCACTGCACACTATGCGCGTGAAACTCAGGACCAAGCAAGTTTATTCCCCTTATCCTGGGGCTTTGACAATGAGGTTTTTCACAATACAACGTATCGCCAACATTGGCCCAAAGATCTGCAAATTTCACCCAATCAACCACGGGTACTTCCTTCGGGCTTGGATCTCGCGGCAGTTCTCGGTAGTGATCTTGCACTTCAACAGCTGCAAGCGGAATTCAAACGCCACCCCCAGCTCGCGAAGCGCATCGATGCGCTCAGACAACAAGCAGCGACCGCCATCAAACCTGAAGCGAATCTGTATCACGCATGGATCAATGCACTAGCCACAGAATTTGCCACACCACCGGATACCATTCCTGCAGAATCCAGAGATCTTTGGCAGAGCAAACGCCTGCAGACAGGTCTGACTTCTTGGGCGACCTTGCGCCATGCGACGGTGTTAGTCAATGATCTGGCTGGTGCACAAGGCGGACAAGGTGGTTTTGAATTCGAACGCGTCATTCATCCAGAACCACGCGGTGCCGTCGAACCCGATCCGAAAGCCTTCGAAACGATGGCCGGATTGCTGGCGCAGATCGCACAATACACAGAACAGACGGCCACTACTTGGCCCAAGACGAAAACAGTACAAGAAATGAGCAAAGCCTATGTAAAACGTATGCAAGGCGAGGCCGCGCTAATGCGTCAACTGGCCGATATGGCCAAACGTCAGAATCAAGGTAAGGATCTCAGTGCAAAAGAATATGCACTCATCGAGAAAATTGGCGCATCGGCTGAGCATGATTTTTTATTGTTCAAATCAGTTCACCATGAAGAGGGTGCGGTCTATATTCCAGACCCGATCTCGAAGATCGCCGACGTCGCCAACAGCAACGGCAAACGCTTGTTAGCTGCGGTCGGTAAACCGCTTGAATGGAACCAAAGTATAGGCAAAGCCGGTGCGCGCCAGTTGATGCGAGCAGCCGTGTATAGCTACTATGAATTCCATGCGGACGCGCCGATGAGTGACAGTAAGTGGCGCGACGCCGAAGAACAAGCGGTGCGCCCGGCTTGGGTACAAAAATACCTTCTCAATAAAACACTCGAATGCCCGAAACTTCGTTGATGGCATTGCGTTTGTTCGCCATTGCCTTAGCCATCTTCGTCAGCCAGGCTAGCCACGCTCAATCAGCCAGCGCCAGACAGGACAGCAAACCTGAATATGACATCGTCGCTGCTGGCGATGTCATGTTGGGACGCATGGTCGCCAAAGAAATTCAGGTCGACCGTATAAACCCCTGGCAAAAGCTGGAAAAAAGCTGGCCTACTTCGGCAATACGTGTCGCCAATTTAGAGACGGTAGTCACCGACGATCCGCTAACTTGCTTGCCCCACAGCAGTTTGTGTTTGCGCATGCCGTCATCCTATCTGTTACTTGTGAAGGAGGCCGGTTTCACCCATCTTTCTCTGACCAATAATCACGAGGCAGATCTTGGCCTAGAAGGCTTACAACAAACACGGCAATTTGTTCGCAGCAGTCAATTGCGGAGCATAGACCGGCACCTACAATTTGAAGAAATTGATGGGCTACGTATCGCCACCCTCGGCATCAATCTGATCCCGGACGCCTTGGGTCAACAAGACAAAATTCCATCCATCTCAATCGCTCAACAAATTCGGCTTGCGAAAAGTCTCGCCGATCGCCTCATCATCAGCATCCATTGGGGCCAGGAATACCAAAGCTGGGCTTCGCAACAGCAACGTGAGCTTGCTGAATGGCTGGTGGAGCAAGGTGCGGATCTCATTCTTGGGCATCACCCTCACGTCATTCAGACTGCCGAATGCATCAAACATGCAGCCGTGTGGTATTCACTCGGCAATCATGTGTTTGATCAAAAGTATGAAGCGACACAAACTGGGGCACTAGCTGCTTGTCGTTTTTACCGTGATAAAGAAGGCATCACCTGCGCCCCTTACTTCAGCAGCCGTTCTTCGACATCGGCGGTGCTTGAGCGCCTCGCTCGCGCCAAAGATCAAGAATCGCTGCAATGCGAATCTCAACACGACGCATCACAGAAATCGCGCCGCTATTTAAGCGCTAAACCGATTGCCACAACTCGAATGGAAGACAAGATAGCAAGTGTCGAGCTGTATCTCGCCACCGATCGCAAGCAGCAACAGGCACTAAGCCAAGCCATGCCCTTGCGTTCTATACAAGCCATCGATCTCGGTCTGCATGTACCAACCTGGTTGATGCTACTTGAACTAGCGTCTCCGTTTGACCAAAGCATGGGGCTACGTCCGCATATTTACAGCCTGCGAGAAGGGCGCCTCCATGCCGAATGGCGTGGGTCAGCACTCGCTTTCCCTATCCTAGATGTGCTTGTGCAAACAGATGCCGCCGGCCGAGACTTCCTGTGCGCACTACATGAAGCACGAGCCCATCTATCGCAATCACGCGAGCCGAACGGAGCGCCATTCACTTTAGCCTACCGATGGCAACGATTCGGCTTTCAAGCAGATCACTCTGCCGCACTTCAACAACAATGTGACCACGCTTTTCAATTCAAGCAAGAGCAATGATCTTTCCTCACTTCGCCTGCAGTAAAGCGGTTGCTTTGCCGTGCTGAAGGCTTTACCCTATGGTATCTGCCAGATTCGCTCGTCTATTCCTATGTCAACCAGCCCGTTTTCCCTTGTCCTGCCATTGCTTTGTGCCTTGAGTTTTTTGAATTGTGATCTTGCACTGGCTCAAACCAAGGCAAAGAATAGTAAGAACAGCTCACCTAGACCTGTCAGTTCAACACCCCCGTCGCTCGACTCGTTGGCAGCTTCTTTAAAAGAAAAACCGACCAAACGTCCGAAAACTTGTTTAGTGTTATCCGGCGGCGGTGCCCGCGGTTTTGCGCACATTGGCGTGCTCAAACAATTAGAGGCATTGCGTATCCCGATTGATTGCGTCACTGGTACCAGTATGGGTGCCGTGATCGGTGGCTTATTTGCATCGGGTATGAGTGCGAACGAAATTGAGAAACGTATCGTTAAGCTCAAACTCAATGACATCGCAGTTGATCGGGTAGAACGTACCATTGTGCCGCATGCTTTGCGCGAAGAAGACAGACAATACCCGCTTGGCGCCACCATGGGATTAAGCGCCGATGGGGTACGTCTACCGACTGGGGCAGTACAGGCAACTCAGTTTCTCGAGCTCTTACACAACTGGACCGCGCATCTCAAAAGTGATGTAGATTTTGATGATTTACCGATACCTTTTCGAGCAGTCGCCACCAACCTCGAAACAGGAAAAATCGTTGTCTTTAATAAAGGTCCCTTGCATCTGGCGATACGCGCTAGCATGGCAGCACCAGGCATGTTTGCTCCAGTTGAAATTGATGGGGATCTACTCACCGACGGTGGCTTAGTCAAAAATTTGCCCGTGGATTTAGCAAAACAGATGGGTGCCGATGTGATTATCGCGGTCAATATTGGCACTCCACTACTACCACGTACGCAGCTATCATCGCTGATCAATGTCAGCCAGCAGATGGTGAATATCCTCACTGAACAAAATGTAGAACAGCAAAAAGCCCTTCTCACACCTGACGATATTTTGATCGAACCAGATCTCGGCAATATTAGCTTTGTTGATTTTGGCAAATCGGCAGAGGCCGCAGAAATCGGCAACAAGGCGGCCATTGCGATGCGTGAAAAACTCATGCCTTATAGCGTGAGTAAGGCGGAATATGCAGCCCATCTAAAATACGACCCTGACGCCGAACTACCCCCTATCAAGATTGGTTTTGTCGAAGTAGTATCGAACGGTGTCATTCCGGGCGCAGAGATTCTGCGCCAAATCGATGTGAAAGCCGGTGCACCTTACAACGCTGAGGAAATCAATCTAAAGCTCGCCAAGCTCAACATTACCCGTGAATACGACGGCGTTACGCATGAGTTAATCCAACGTGATGGGCAATATGGAGTGAAATTCAAAGCCAATGAACGTAACTGGGGGCCTCATTACTTACGCTTTGGATTGGCCTTATCGAGCGGATTTGAGGGGACTGGCGGCTTTCGTTTGCAAGTAGGGCACAGCCGCCCTTGGTTGAATGAAAGTGGCATGGAATGGCGCAATGATCTTGAATTCGGTAACACGCTACACTTGCGAAGCGAGCTACGCCAACCCGTATCAGAAGACCGTAGCCGTTTGATCGCACCCTATGTCGAAGTCAATAACAACACCCGCAATATTTATCGGGGCGAGACGCGGGTTGCCGAATATGACTTCAAGCAAGG
>CANHZI010000170.1 GCA_947464955.1 Oxalobacteraceae bacterium | reverse complement strand
TGCTCGACTGTCTCACCCGGCAAAATGCGGCAATTGACGGTCGCCTGTGCGCGTTGTGGCAAAGCATTGCTTGCGTGCCCCGCATTGACCATGGTTGTCACGCAGGTAGTGCGTAAGCTAGCGTTATTGAATGGGCTGCTATTACTCAAGCGCGCAACGGCTTCCATATCTGCAGGCTCTTTCACTACGGCCTTCATATCACTTGCCAATTGACCGCTTTCTAGATTCGACATCGTTTCGAAATACGCCCGCGTCGTCGGTGTGAGACGGAATGGGAATTCATAACGAGCAAGTCGACTCAAGGCATCGGTCAGGCGATAGATAGCATTATCCTTGCGCGGTTGTGAGCTATGACCGCCACTATTGGTGATCTCGAATTGGAAAGTCTGGAAGGTTTTTTCACCCGCTTGAATACCATGACGCAGAGGTTTGCCACTCTTATCCATGACACCGCCACCACCCTCATTAATCGCCAACTCGGCTTCGATCAAGGGACGATGCTGCTTCAACAAAAACTCAACACCGTTGAATTTCGAAGGGATTAATTCTTCATCGCAGGTCAAGGCCAAGACAATATCGCGATTCGTTTTAAGCTTCTCTCGTTTATAGCGCATCATATTGGCAACGAAGATCGCTGCCATTGCTTTATCGTCGGATGCACCGCGAGCATAAAACATACCGTTTTCTTCGATCAATTTAAACGGATCACGTATCCAATCTTCGCGTTTCGCCTCCACGACGTCGATATGCGCCAACAACAATAAAGGCTTTTTGCTCGGGTTACTAGCTTTCAAGCGCGCGACCAGATTCCCTTTCTGTGGTCCACCCGTTGGTACCAAAACTTGGATATCACTGTCAGCAAAACCAGCAGACTTCAAGCGAGCTCCCATTGCCTGCGCCGCTTTGGTGCAGCTACCGCTGGAATTCGTGGTATTCATTTCGACCAATTCTTGGTACACCACACGCAATTGCTTTTGTTCGGCATTTAAGTTAGATGTCTGTGCAGAGACGTTAGCAGTGACAGCGAAACAGTTGGTCAACAACAGGCCTAGCGCTAAAGGGCGAAAATATTGAGGGAGTGCCATGAACATCCTTTCGGGTGTGGGTGAATCGACGAAAATCTAAACCACCGATGCCTTTATCCAGACATTAGCATCAAGCAAATCAGTTAGGACAAGTTTTTTTACTGCCTTATTAGACCACTTTTCCGGACTAAGGTTCCGCCTCTATTAATTCCAGCATCAAACTGAGTTAAACTACGGCCTACTTAGGAAAACGCCTCACTGAAGAAAGTCACCATGTCTCAACAACTCAGCATCGACGAATACGATGCACTTGAACAAATTACCAAATTACCTCGTGGCGCTCGCCCCAGTGCTTGTATCGCGCGCAATTCCAAACACTTGGTTGGAATTAAATTGATCGCCCATCGCCGTGATGGCAGCTTCGAGCTGACTGAGCTCGGTCGTCAAACGCTGTTCATCAAGCAATGCATCGATGGTTTGCGTGCGATTGCAGCTGATCCTAATGTGGAACTAAGTAAGCCAGTCGCTACTTTTCTTGGCAAAAAAGGTCATGTAAGCACTGATGAAGTAAGTGGCAAAAACAGTATCACTGCGCGTGGCTTAGATTGCCTAGCCGACATTGACCTGACAAGCGCAAAAAAGAAGTAATCAGAATTATAGATTTAGTTGCGGGGCGTTGTTCGATGCGAAACGGTTTCGAACAACGCCCTGTTGTATTGAATTTCAGCTTTGACGACGGCCGGAAATCAAACCTAAGGCCAGCAAGACAAGACCAGAAAGCAAAAGAGCAGGCACATCGCCAAAGCGAATATAAGGCGTCAGTCCTTGCATGCCTTGGACTTGCCCACTCAAAGTCCCCTTCGTCAGAAACGGCAAACTAGCCTGGACTTTACCCTTCGCATCAATGATGGCAGTCGCACCCGTATTGGTCGAACGCAGCATAGGGCGACCAGTCTCAAGCGAACGCATTTGCGAAATTTGTAGGTGTTGAGGCATCGCGATGGAATCGCCATACCAAGCCAAGTTAGACATATTCAACAATATTGTCGCGGCACCCGTCGTTTCTTGATGTTGCGCTCGTAATTGCTGGGCGATTTCATCCCCGAACAAATCTTCATAGCAGATATTCGGCATCACGCGCTGATCTTTAACAGGCATCGCGGGTTGAATCACACCGGGGTTACTAAACTCGCCCAAAGGAATCTTCATCAAATTGACGAACCAGCGAAACCCCATGGGCACAAATTCGCCAAAAGGCACCAGATGATGTTTATCGTAGCGATACAGTTTGCCGCGGCTATTCGCGTCGGGAATTGCGCCTAAGCCCAAAACACTGTTGGCATATTTGTTATCGCCGTCATCAATGGCGACACCAACAAAGACCTGGCTGCGCGAATTCGCCGCAAAACTCTGCAAACCTTGTAAGTAATCCGGTGGCAATTGCGAGGTCAAAATCGGGATCGCCGTCTCCGGCACAGCAATAATATCGGCTGGCTGCTCCGTAATCATGCCTGCATACATCTGCAGAGTGCGATCGACAAACTCCACACTGAATTTTTCGCCTTGATCGATATTTCCTTGTGCCAATCGCACTGACAGCGGCGCGCCGTGGGCATGGGTCCATTCCACTTGTTGCAATCCAAAGCCAGCGCCAAAAATCACCACGATCAATGCCGTTGCGCCCCAACGAATCTGTGTGTCAACCAAGAGCAAAACAAGCGCGCCTGCGATCACGGCGGACAAACCAGCAAGACCATACACGCCAAAGACCGGAGCAAAACCGGCCAAAGGGCTTACCGTGTGAGCATATCCCACCGCCAACCAAGGAAAACCGGTGAACACATAAGAACGTAAAAACTCACACAACATCAACAAGGCTGGCAACGCTATTAATAGCACTGAACGCAGACTCAGCCTCCAGCGATTCTGTAAAATCCGGCTCAGCACAAAAGCGGCCATAATGTACAGTGCCATGTATGCCGCCAATAAGCTCACAAACAAAATCGATAACAACCAAGGCATGCCGCCATAACGCGTCATGGCGATCGTTAGCCAACTGACACCGAGCGACATCGTACCGAAGGCATAGCAAAAACCAAGCTTAGCGATTTGTTTCTTATTCCAATCGGGATGGCCAACAAAGAGTAAGAACATCAAAGCCAAACTCAGTATTTGTATAGGCCAAATGAAAAAAGGCGCGAATGAGAGTACATTCAGCGCCCCGGCAAGTAGTGCCACGAGACAGGCTCGTGGCAAATTCAAATTGTTTAGTAATGCCAAACGCATGCAGGCTTATTCCTCCGACACGTAACTAGCGCTACGTTTTTCGACCAAAATCATTTGTACTTGACGAGCATCAGCACGCAAGATTTCGAAATGCAATGAACCGATATCAAAGGCGTCGCCCTTGTGTGGTACTCGCTGCAAATGATTTGAAATGAAACCACCGATAGTGTCCATTTCTTTATCACTCAGATCACTACCGACAACTTCATTGAATTGTTCGATTTCGGTCAACCCCTTAACGCGCCAACGTTTGCCGTTGCCAAGATTGTCGAGGGCAATGATGTTATCTTCTTCCTCGTCGAAATCGTATTCGTCTTCGATGTCACCAACGATTTGCTCCAACACGTCTTCAATCGTGATAAGACCGGCCACGCCACCGTATTCATCGACCACCATCGCCATGTGATTGCGATTAGCACGGAAGTCGCGCAACAGAATATTCAAGCGCTTAGATTCAGGGATGTACACCACGGGGCGCAACATCTCGCGGACATCAAAGCTTTCTTCTGCGTAGTAACGCAGTAAATCTTTGGCAAGTAAGATACCAACCACTTTATCGCGTTCACCATCGACCGCAGGAAAACGCGAGTGCGCTGTTTCCAGCACTTCAGGCATCCATTCAGCGATAGGTTTCGAAATATCGACCACGTCCATTTGCGAACGCGGGACCATGATATCGCGGGCAGATAAATCAGAGACTTGGAAAACGCCTTCGATCATCGCCAAGGCATCGGCATCGATCAAGTTGCGCTCTTGCGCATCATGCAGGACTTCTAACAGCTCTGCGCGGTTTTCAGGTTCGGGAGAAATTAAGGCGGTCAGTCTTTCGAACAATGACCTATGTTGTTTAAGGTCAGATGGTCTGACCTTACTAGAGTGCTCTTGCATAATGGGCTTGACGCCGTTGTTTCTAATCCTACAGGATACAACATCTGCGGCCATTTCCCAAATTTTGGGCCTATTTTGTCTGGAAAACCACGTCTAGTTTGTGGATTGACAGGTGATACCAGGCTACTTATCTGATTCACAAGCCCAATATTTTCGCAAGTAGGAACTTAGAATGTGCAAAAAAATCAAACCCTTAGGAGTAAGAGTTCAACTGATACACTGAGAGTTTTGAAACAAAAAGCTGATAAACACTCAATCAAACACAATGAATTTACTTAATGAAATCAATCAGTGGCTGCAGGGGCAGTATTTAAATCTTGCCTTCACTTACTACCTCATCACCAGTTTCATTTGCTTCACACTGTATGCGCGTGACAAGTGGCTCGCGGTGCGCGGACAAAAACAAAAGTCCCCCGTTCAGGCTAGCAAAACAAAGCCAGCACCCCAAACGAGTTCCCCACCACGCATTAGCGAGCAAAAATTACTGATATGGACATTCCTTTGCGGCGGCCTTGTCGCGCTTTTGGCACAACAATTCTTCAGGCACAAAACGAAAAAACCTCTATTCGAGATCACCGCCATGGTGGCTTGCGTTGTCCACGCTGGAGCGTGGTTCTACTTCAAGATTGCCAGCTAAGCTTTCAAGCTTAATAACGCAAAATCGTCACATCCGGTGCGCTATTCTTGTTGAGGTGAACAATGACCAGCCTATCGAATTCGTCTTCCGCGATCGCCTTTTGATCCCCTGCGCCAAGGCCCTTCAGTAGCGTATTCACAGTATTAGAATGCCCCACCACTAATGTACTTTTGCTTGCCTGACGCAATTGCTCACCTAGCGCCAAAGACTCTTTCGCTAAATACGGTGTGATCGCCAATTGACGTGCTTCAGCCAAGGGTTTGGCTGTTAGTTGCGTTCGTTGATATTCGGTGGCAAACACCTGCTCGATATTCGCATCACGCAAAACACGGGCTAGGTTCTGCGCTCTCTGCATCCCTTTTTCGCTCAACAAAGGATCGCGGCTTTCATCAACCTTCTCTGCATGACGCACCAACACGATGGTTTGAAATGCAAAAGCTTGTGTGCTCAGCATACCGGCTATGAGAACGAAGGCAGTCAGAATTTTCTTGATCATCTCTTTTCCTAAAATTTAAGTTTGAAGTTCAATCTTCGATATCAGCCAAGACCGCAGCGATCTCTTCCGACTGATGAAAGCGTGAATAGTGAATCTCTTGAATTGCGCCATCTTGGTTTTCAAATACATCAACATAGCGATGATTCCAACGAATAAGCTCACAAGGATAATATTGACGCGCTCGCTGATTTTGGTTGGTGGTTTCATCGACACCGTCGACGCTTAAAATCAAGGCAGCCTGTCTTTGCTTCAGCTCTTCGGTGCTGATACCAAACAAAGGACTACTCTCATCAATCACGTGAAAAATCGTCCAGCCCAAGACGAAGATGGGATGTTGATCACGCTGTAAAGCCAAGTCGTGAATCTTACGGAACTTGCCATTGGTCGGTGATTCTTCATTCCAAATCAAACGCAGTTTAGCCGACGCTTCACTAATCACATTCATGCGTGCATTCGCCATCCGTATCATTAACAAACGCTTTCCCTCAGAGACATGGCTAACAGGATGCTCTGCAAAAATAATGCTAGAGCGAGGGCGCGAAAAGCGCGCAAAAATCAAACCCGTCACCAAGGCCAAGCCAGACATGCCGATAAAGATTTCTATAGTTGAAATCCAATGTCCGTAAGCAGTGGTGGGGTGCATATCACCATAACCCACTGTCGCCAGAGTCTCGACGCTAAAGAAGAAAGCACCCAAAAAACCTTGTGGGTATAAATTCCCAATCGCGTTATCGCCGAGCAGATACAAGCTAGCGAAGACGAGGTTCATGAGCATAAACAAGACCGCAAAAGCCGCAAAGAACACGGGCCAAGAACTGGTCATCGCGTAGTAGTAAATATCCTGCCAAAAGCGTGTCGGCATGCCGTAAGTGATGACCTGGCGACCACTCATTTGTATCACGCGTTTGTGTTTTTTGTCGGCTTCTAGGCTCATGGAGAGGTGGTTTCAGGGTGAGTAAATTAGGGCTGATTGTACTGGAGTGGACTCTATTTAACTATCTTAACGACAATTCTTACATTGACTTCATTTTCAACAACAAACAATGTTATTCAACCTATTTTTATCGATAAACGATAAATTATGATTGCTTTTCGAATTTAAAGGATTTAATATTCAACAACCAAATTTTGATTGAGGGTGAAAAATGAATCAAATTCGAAAAACAAAGATTCAAAATATAGGGCGAGCCAGTCGAGCACTGCTCTGGTTAATCACGCCATGCACTGTCTTTGTCTATTTCATGATTATTTTTTTCGTTTTGTTTTTCTGTTTTACGTCTTCGGGCGCTCTCAGCAGCACCGACTTAATTTTTGCAATCCTTGATCAAGAAGAAGGATTTTTCAGACTAATCGAAAACAAAGGCCTACTAATTTCAGCTCGCGCCTTTTCCATCACGATTTTTCTCTACTTGTTCATTCCATGCATCTTCTTGCTGAAACACCTAAAGCAGGTATTGCTGTGTTTTTATAGAGGAGACATTTTCAACACAACAGCATTAATGCATGCCCGTAAGGCATATGCAATCAACCTTTTCATTGTATTCTCAGGTATAGCACTACATCTAATCGGTATATTAACTGTGCTGTCCATCAAAGGCCGCTTTGAAATTGACTACCTCACCGATTGGGCATCAGAATCTGCAAATGGACTCATTGAAGTCGCGATTAGCACTCTACTCATTTGGGCATTTGAACTCGGCACGGATGTCAACGCAGAAGCGGAACTGACAATTTAAAAAATATTCTGACTTAAAATCATGCTCTCCATTCTGACCTCAAGTCTGATTGAACTATGGATAAGCATCCTCGACAGGATCATCCATACCCTTCAAATTTTATGTTCTTTTCTTGGAATATAAGCTTAAGTCGCCGTGAACAAATTTATCGGTAATTAATTATGCCCATCATCGTCAACCTCGACGTCGTTCTCGCTCAACGCAAAATGCGTCTTAATACGCTGGCAGAGCTCGTCGATATCACGCCGCAAAATCTTTCGGTACTCAAGTCTGGGCGGGCGAAAGCGATACGCTTTGATACCTTGGAAAAGATTTGCGAAGTCTTGCAATGCCAACCTGGCGACATCTTGGCTTTTGATCCGACGCCAGCACATTCACCAGAGCAAGTAGACGATACGGAATAAAAAAATCCCTCGTCGACAACCGTCGAACGAGGGATTTTTTAAAAATTCGCAGCAGAATCAAAGATAAGGATTTTTTAATCCCAAGCCTTCTAGAATTTCGATCTCCAAAGCTTCCATTTCTTCCGCTTCCTCATCACCTTCATGATCATATCCTTGCGCATGCAAAACGCCATGGACCACCAAGTGCTGAGCATGTTCGAGAACTGTTTTCTTTTGTTCTTTCGCTTCTTTCTCCAGCACATCGGTGCACAGAATAATATCCGCCTGTGTCACTTCGGCATCGCTGTCTTCGGTGTAAGCGAAGGTCAACACGTTGGTGGCGTAGTCTTTACCACGATAATCACGATTGAGAATTTGTCCCTCTTCGGCATCGACGATACGCAGCGTCAAATCAGCCGGAAAGAATAAAGCAGCCTGTATCGTTTTGCGCAGCAAAGGACGCGTCAGTACTTCTTTGAGACGTTCATCCGCATATTGCACAGAGAGATTGAGTTTATGTTTAGGAGCTGCTGCCATGACCGTTCTTACCTTCTTTTACTTTTACTCATCGCGGTTGCATGCTTTAAGCTGACAATTTCCGCATCTTGTTGATCTTGATGTTGCGTCGCTTCTTCATACGCATCGACGATACGGCCAACCAATGGGTGGCGCACCACGTCTACACTGGTGAACTGATTAAACGCAATACCACGCACATGGCGCAAGACCTGACAGGCATCGACCAAACCGCTACGTTGATGGCGTTGTAAATCGATCTGCGTCACGTCGCCGGTCACCACGGCCTTACTACCAAAGCCGATACGCGTTAAGAACATCTTCATTTGCTCTGGCGTCGTGTTTTGTGCTTCGTCCAGAATAATGAAGGAATGATTCAAGGTACGGCCGCGCATATAGGCCAAAGGTGCAATCTCAATAACCTGCTTCTCAAACATTTTTTGGGTGCGATCAAAGCCGAGCAAATCATACAAAGCGTCGTATAGAGGACGCAAATACGGGTCGACCTTTTGCGCTAAATCACCGGGCAAAAAGCCAAGACGCTCACCGGCTTCCACCGCGGGGCGGGTCAATACAATACGTTTGACAGCATCACGCTCTAAAGCGTCGACGGCACAAGCCACTGCCAAATAGGTTTTACCGGTACCTGCTGGGCCTACACCGAAAGTGATGTCATGTTCAAGTATGGCTTTGAGATAAGTGTTTTGATGTGGCGTACGACCACGCAAATCACTGCGACGGGTTTTGAGTATTGGGCTTTCTATCTCACCGTCAGCTTGTTCGGCAGGCGCAACTTCTTCATCTAGGTCGACTGGTGGTTTCTTCACACGACTTGTTTTTGTCGCTGGTTTTGCTGTTTTTGATGGAGCCGATGACTTCGCGGACTTTGTCGTAGAGCTTAGCTCTTCGAGCCCCTCTTCTTGTGCTTTTTTCTTACTACTATTGGCACGTTGTTCCACTAAAGCCAACTGCACTTCATCAATTGTAATAATCTTCTTCGCTTGCGCGTAGAACTTCTCTAGCAGCTCTAAGCCTTTCTCGGCATTGTGACCACTGACAATAAATTTTTCACCACGTCGAAAAATACTCAAATCGAGCGCCGCCGAAATCTGACGTAGGTTTTCATCGAGCGGCCCGCACAAATGCGCCAAGCGTAGATTATCTAGGGGCTGCGGAACGAAATATAAAACAGGAACAGGCGTTTTCGTTTTCAAAATAGCTTTTCTTTCGATGAGAAGCACACAGCTTCGTCAATATTAGTCGCATTAGTCGACCAATTCTCCACGCAGAGAATAGTTATACGATTCGGTAATACGTGTGTTGACCAAAGTGCCGATCAACTCTTTACCGCCCGGGAAATTCACCACGCGATTATTCTCTGTGCG
>CANHZI010000169.1 GCA_947464955.1 Oxalobacteraceae bacterium | reverse complement strand
ATCAAACTTAAAGCGAAGTCGCCTTGTGGATGGAAGTCTGGATTTTTGACCATGTACAACCAAGCGACATCGCGTTTGTCGAGCGGATGCGGATTGCCCCACATATCATTGTCTTCAACACTGCCTTCGCATTCGGCGAAATTGAAATGAGGGATATAGATATCACCCGACACCACCAAGAAAGGCGCATCACCCAATAATGGCAACGCCTTGGCGATGCCGCCCGCGGTTTCTAGTGCGGTACCTTCAGCAGAATATTGAATCTTGGCGCCGAATTGGCTGCCATCACCCAAGGCTTCTTCGATCATGTGACCAAGGTGCGCATGGTTGATGACGATCTCGGTAATGCCTGCTTTGACCAAGTTCAAAATATGCCAGACGATGAGTGGACGTCCGCGTACTTTGAGCAGTGGCTTAGGGCAGGTGTCAGTCAGCGGGCGCATACGTTCACCGCGTCCAGCGGCAAGGATCATGGCTTTCATCGATATTCTTTTGTGTACTTAGTTGTTCAGCGTTGTTTTGATTTGGCGAGGCAAATTAGAAGGTGTAGCCAAATTGCGGCGCACTATCTTCTATCGTGTCGAGCAAACGCAGCAATGGAATCAACACGCTGTAGCGGTTCGCCGTTTTGCGTACATAGTCCATCACCGTTGGCATGTCGTCGAGGTAGTGCGGTTTGCCATCACGATGTGCTAAGCGAGCAAAGATGCCCAAGATTTTCAGATGACGTTGTAAGCCCATGAACTCGAAATCGCGATAGAAGCTATCGATATCGGGTGCTACCGGCAAGCCGGCTTTCTTGGCTTTTTCCCAGTAACGAATGGCCCAGTCAAGCACCATTTCTTCATCCCACTGTACGTAAGCGTCGCGCAGTAAGGAAACCAAGTCGTAAGTCAAAGGACCGTATAAAGCGCCTTGGAAATCGATGATGCCCGGATTACCTTTGTCCATCACCATCAAATTACGGGAATGGAAATCACGGTGCACGAATACCTGTGGTTGCGCGGTGACGTTGGCTAGAATCGCATCGAATACCTTATTTAAGCTTTCCGTTTGTGCCTCTGTCAGGGTCACACCACGATGTTTGCTGATGTACCACTCAGGGAAAATCATGAGTTCACGATGCAAGAAAGCGCGGTCGTATTCAGGCAAGACTTCAGGCTGACTTTGTGATTGCATCAAGACCAAAGAGTCAATCGCATCCATGTACAGCTTGTGGGCCGTATCGACATTCAACATGTGGGAATACATGGTGGTGCCGAGATCGGTCAACAACAAGAAACCTTGCTCTACCTCTTTTGCCAGTACTTGCGGTACCGTTAAATGCAGCGAATGAAAAAGTTCTGCCACTTGGATGAAAGGTTTGACATCCTCCGCTGGCTGCGGCGCATCCATCACGATGTAGCTGCGAGTGTCGGTTTTATCGCTTGCATCAATGCGGAAATAACGACGGAAGCTGGCGTCGTTTGACGCTGGGCGCAAACTTGCTAGATCTAGCTTGGGTTCGGTAAGGCTGCCAAGCCATTGGTGAAGATCTGAAAGGCGTTGTTGTTCGGTAATGGTAGACATAGCAAACTCTTAAGAACAAAAATGTAAATCGGCAAACGCGAGGGCGAGCTCTAAGCTAGGTTCTCGTTACATGCCAAAAAAGAATGAAAAAATTAGCCTCGGCTAGTGTGTTGATTCGGCGATGGCGATGCAAATGCCAGAATACCTTGGCGAAAGCGGCATGATGGTGCTTTGTTACTGATACTTCAGGGTGTTTGCGCCTATAATAGAGCGCTTTCGCATCGACGCTTTCGCTGCAAGCTCAGAGTCTAAGTACTTACTCACTGAAAAAGCCTTATGCAGCAAGATTGGTTCGCGATGCTTCCTAAAAAATAACTAACAAATGCCATTCATTGACCACGACATGCGTCTGAATCGAAATCAATCAAAAACCGTATTATCGCATTCAGCGGCTGTGTTTCCTATTTTTACGAAGACTATCATTGCCGGATTGTTATGTTCTAGCTTTTCGCCAGCGATGGCGCAAACTGCTTTGGCAACTGAAAGTACGTTAAAAGTAACTAAGACGCTATCTACCGTCGCTAAAAATAAAGAAGCTGGCCAAAAAGGGGCGGCAAATAAAGTTGATCCTTCGACCTTGCCGACCATTATTCAAGCCGAAGTGATGAATGGTGAACCAGACCGCATCGTAAGAGCCGAAGGAAATGTGGAAGTCACACGTGGTGACACGCGTTTAACGGCTGAGCGCGCCAGTTATTTGCAGATCGAAGATCAAGTTGATGCTTCAGGCAACATCGAATTGAAGCGCGGCGAAGATTGTTATACCGGACAAATAATTCGTTTTGCGATGGAAACCGGTATCGGTTACGTCTTGAAACCTAGCTATTTCTTGTCGCGAAATAATGGACAAGGGAAAGCCGACCGAATTGATTTCGCCAGTGAAGAGCGCTCCACCATTACCAACGGTACTTACAGTACTTGCCAAGGCTTAGACCCTGATTGGTATTTGAAAGCGGAAACCCTGAATCTCGACACCGGTCTTGATACGGGGATGGCCGGTAAATCTGTTTTGTATTTCAAGGGCGTGCCGATTATGGCGACACCCTCTTGGATGAATTTTAGTTTCCCTCTTTCTGGTGCCCGCCATTCCGGCATCTTGCCACCCACTGTCGGCCATTCAAATAAAGGTGGTATTGAGTTCGGCTTGCCTTACTACTTCAATATTGCGCCAAATCGCGATCTCACTTTACGCCCCAAAATGATTGCGCGTCGTGGTCTGCAATTGGGCGTAGAAGGACGTTATCTCGGTGAAAACTATGCGGGTGAAACAGCGATCGAAGGGATAGGCGATAAGCTAACTAACACCACACGTTACGCAATCAATTCGATTCATAGTCAAAAGTTGACGCCACAAGCTGTGTTTTCTTGGAACTTGAATCGCGCCTCAGATAATGACTACCCAGCCGACTTTTCAAACTCGACAACCAAAACTGCGCAGCGTTTGCTATTGCGCGAAGTGGGGCTTGATTACTACGGATCGATTTGGAATGCTTCTTTGCGCTCAACGAGTTATCAAGTGCTGCAAGATCCGACAGCGCCGATCACTTTGCCGTATGAGCGTTTACCGCAATTGAGTTTTCATGCAGGGCAGCATGATGTCATGGGTTTAGATTGGTCTGTTGATGCATTGATGACGCGTTTTTGGCATCCAAGCTTGATACGCGGTAACCGTGCGGTGATCAATCCTCAGGTTTCTTTGCCTATCGTACAACCTGCATTTTTTGTTGTACCTAAGTTGTCCTTTCATGCGACGCAATACCAGATTGATAATCCAGCGCCAGGACAAAATTCGAGTCTGCAACGCTCAGTTCCCAGTTTGTCGGTCGATACGGGGCTGATTTTCGAACGCCAAGCAAGCTTGCTCGGTGAAGCAATGACACAAACCTTGGAACCGCGTTTGTTCTACGTGAACACGCCGTATCGTGATCAAAGCAAATTCCCGCTATTTGATACCGCGGCTGCCGATTTTAATTTTGCTCAGATCTTTAGCGAAAACCGTTTTACTGGACACGACCGCATTGGCGATTCAAATCAAGTGACGGCGGGCTTAGTTTCTCGCTTCATTGAAAATGATGGTACCGAACGCTTTAAGTTTGCACTAGGACAGCGTTTTTACTTCAATACCCAACGAGTTAGCTTAGATGGTAAGAGCAACCCTAGCCGCTCAGATGTGCTGCTAGCGGGCAATGGTCAGATTTCGAAGACGCTCAATGTCGAGGCTGCTTTACAGGTTAGTCAAAGTGATCGGCAATCTGTACGTTCCAGCTATGGGATCCATTGGGAACCTGCCGAGAAAAAACTCCTGAATTTGCAGTACCAATTTCAGCGCGACGTGTTGAAACAGCTTGAGTTATCCGGTCAATGGCCACTGGCTCATCGCTGGTATGCGGTCGGAAAGAGCAACTACTCTCTATTGAACCGCAAACTGGTTGAGGGCTTAGCGGGCTTGGAGTATCGGGAAGATTGTTGGGCCTTGCGGGTGGTCGCACATCGTTTTGCGACGACGACTTCGAATAATAATTCAGGAATCGCAATTCAACTGGAGTTAACGGGCTTGGCGAGATTGGGCTTTGGTTCTAATCCGATTGAAACCTTGAAGAAGAACATCAATGGTTATCAACCTAGCAGTGTGAATTGATCGAGGTTGAAGTTTGGCTTTGCCATAAGAATTGCCTTCGGGCATGAAGAAGAGGGCCTTAAGTTTGATCTTCTTCGATATACGTGTATATTGCAACTTTCGCTGATTTAGGCGAGGCAGGATTCGTGAATAAGCGGTGTTTTTTTTGCTTTTCACATTTTATTTTGATAAGACTTTTTGATTTTGTCTTAGTAGCTCAGGAATTATTCAAGATTGCGCTGGCGAGGCATAAAGCCGATGGCAGCATGATTGTCAGGCAAGGCAAAAATGATGTGCCGGCGCTTGTTTTGAGTAAAACCTATCGATTTTTGGATGACTATGCGACACCTTTTGCAAATGAATCAAACCAAGCTCTCCCTGAAAGCCGGTATTTCTTCAACCCTGTTGGGTTTATTGTTGTCAAACATGGCATTCGCACAAAGCGCTTCGCCTGTGGCGCCGCTACAAGATGCCGCACCAGCGAAAGCTGCCGCGAAAAAGCCCGTGAAGTCGGCTGTGATTAACGGTATTGCTGTGGTGGTTGGCGACGAGGTGATTACCAATCTTGAATTGAATGAACGTATCAATGCCATCGAGCGTAGCTTGAAAGGGCAAGGTACGACACCACCGAGCCGTTCGGATATTCAAAAGCAAATCGTTGAACGTATGATTATCGATCGTTTGCAAATTCAGCTTGCGAGAGAGCAAGGCATGCGTATCGATGATTTGATGCTCGATCGTGCTCTGCAGCGTATGGCGGAGAGCAATAAGATGAGCCTGCAAGAATTGCGCAACCAAGTCGAACGTGAAGGCACGTCGTTTGCGCAATTCCGTGAAGATATTCGTGATGACATCATGATTCAACGTGTTCGCGAACGTGAAGTCGATAGCAAGATCCAAGTATCCGAATTGGAGATCGATAACTTCTTGGCAGCGGAAGCCATTGCGCCAAGCAAGAATCAGGAAATCAATCTCGGCCATATCATGGTGCGTATCCCTGAAAATGCTTCGGCCGAAGTGATCGCTCAGAAAAATGCGCGTGCACAAGAAGCTTATAAGCGTTTGCGCATTGGCGAGGATTTCGCCAAATTAGCGGCAACTTATTCTGATTCTGTTGAAGCTTTGAAGGGTGGCGAAGTCGGCTATCGCGAACAAGATAAAATTCCGCCATTGTTTATGGAAGCAGTGAACAAGATTTCTTTTGTTGGTGGTTTCTCTGAGATTGTACGTAGCCCGAACGGCTTCCATATTTTGAAGTTACTCGGCAAACGTGATGTTGCACCAGTTGCGGCAACCAGCGGTCAGCAATCGAATGTGCGTCATATTTTGATGCGCCCAACGCAAATGATGACCGCCGCGCAGGTGAAGTCAGCCTTGTTAGAGCTGAAACAAAAAATCGTCAGTAAGACAGCGACCTTCGAAGAATTAGCGAAAGCAAATTCTATTGATACTTCTGCCGCCAAAGGCGGTGACCTCGGCTGGGTTTACCCAGGAGATACGTCACCAGATTTCGAAACGGCGATGAACAAATTGCAGATTAACGAAGTCAGTGACCCAGTCGAAACGCAATTAGGTTTCCACTTGATTCAAGTAACCGAACGCAAAATGACCGAAGACAGTGCAGAGAAAAAGCGTTCAGAAGCGCGCCAATCAGTACGCGCACGCAAATCCGATGAAGCATTACAAAGCTGGTTGCGTCAGTTGCGTGATCGTGGCTATGTGGAGTTCCGTACGGAAGCTAAATAATGTCTGCAACATCTCCGGTTATCGCAATTACGGTCGGCGAACCCGCTGGCATAGGGCCGGAGATATCTCTACTGGCAGCGTGGGCTCTACGCGCTGAGGTGCGTCCCGTTTTGCTGGGGGATGCCGCCTACCTGGCGATGCTAGCCCATGATCTCGATAAAGATATACGCTTGATGGGCCTGTCACAGCAGGCCTTGCGTTTTAATGGCTTGCCTGGGTGTGGTCGCGATCAAATCACGGTAATTGATTGTCCTCTCAATGCTCATGTGGTGGCAGGGCAGCTCGATGCGCGCAATGGCCGCGCCGTATTGCAAACGCTCGACATGGCAATCGAAGCCGTGCAAAACAAATGGTGCGATGCCATGGTGACTGCACCGCTGCAAAAGAGCACGATCAATGACGCTGGTGTGCCGTTCACTGGACACACCGAATATCTCGCAGAACAGACCAAGACCGCACAAGTGGTCATGATGTTGGCATGCGAGGCATCAGCGACTTTGCCTCAGCCTCTACGCGTTGCTTTGGCGACCACGCATTTGCCATTGCGTGAAGTGGCCGATGCGATTCAGTTTGAGCCTTTGTTGAACACACTGCAGATTATTCACCGCGATTTGCAAGACAAATTTGGCATTGCGAAACCACGTATTTTTGTTACAGGCTTGAATCCACATGCCGGTGAAAACGGTTATCTCGGACGCGAAGAAATCGATGTGATTAACCCGGTGATTCAACATGCACGTACTTTAGGCATGGACGTACGAGGCGCCTTCCCAGCAGATACACTCTTCCAACAGAAGTATTTGAAAGATGCCGATTGCGTGTTGGCGATGTATCACGATCAAGGTCTATCGGTATTGAAGTACGCCAGCTTTGGTCTGGGTGTAAACATTACCTTGGGTTTGCCACTGATACGTACCTCGGTTGATCACGGCACTGCTCTTGATCTCGCTAAATTGGGTACAGGTTTGGCGGACGCTGGCAGCATGAAGGTTGCCATTCGCATGGCAGCAGAAATGGTGAAGCGCCAAGCCTTGGCCACCGTCAACTAAGCCTAACTGGGCGCAGAAATACAAGTAAAGAATAAACCGATGTTACTGTAGAGTGCATCATCAAGAAATCAAAACGATATGACGAAACACATTGCCCGCAAACGATTTGGCCAAAACTTTTTGACCGATCAACAAGTCTTGAACGACATCATTAGCTGCATCAATCCTCAACAGGATGAAAGCATGGTCGAGATTGGACCTGGCCTGGCAGCGATGACGCGTTTGCTGCTTGAAGGTTTGCAGGCTTTGCATGTGGTTGAGCTCGATCGCGACTTGGTGGCTCGCTTAAAGAAAAGTTTTGATCCTGCAAAATTGACCATCCATGAAGGCGATGCGCTGAAGTTTGATTTTGCGACGATTCCGGTCAACGCGGGTAAGAAGCTACGTATCGTTGGTAATTTGCCGTACAACATTTCCAGCCCTCTGCTGTTTCATTTGGCGGAATATGCAGATCAAGTGGAAGACCAGCACTTCATGCTGCAAAAAGAAGTGGTCGAACGTATGGTGGCCGAACCGGGTGGCAAAGAGTATGGACGCTTGTCGGTGATGCTGCAATGGCGTTATCACATGGAGCTACTGTTTATCGTGCCACCAACGGCGTTCGATCCGCCACCGCGTGTCGATTCCGCGATTGTGCGTATGATTCCTAAAAAAGAGAAGTTGCCGTGCAAGTTGGAAAATCTCGAACTCGTCGTCACCAAGTCCTTCTCTCAACGTCGCAAAACGATACGTAATTGCGTTGCTGGTCTGTTCGATGAACAACAATTGCAAAGTGTGGGAATCGATCCACAATTGCGCGCGGAAGCGATTCCATTAGAGCAGTATGTGGCTTTAGCTAATCTTTTGCCTTAGCATATCGTACGACATACGAAAAACAGACGCTGACGTTGTTGCGTTCGCCTCGCCGTACTCACGTACTGTCTTCGGCTCCGCGCCTAGTCAGCGCAATTTTTCGTATGTCGTACAATGCCATGGAAAAACAGATGTTGACCTTGTTGCGTTCGCCTCGCCGTACTCACGTACTGTCTTCGGCTCCGCGCCTAGTCAGCGCAATTTTTCGTATGTCGTACAATGCCGTGGAAAAACAGATGTTGACCTTGTTGCGTTCGCCTCGCCGTACTCACGTACTGTCTTCGGCTCCGCGTCTAATCAGCGCAATTTTTCGTATGTCGTACAATGCCGTGGAAAAGCAGATGTTGACCTTGTTGCGTTCGCCTTGCCATACTCACGTACTGTCTTCGCCTCCGCGCCTAGTCAGCGCAATTTTTCGTATGTCGTACAATGCCGTGGAAAAACAGACGTTGACCTTGCTGAGTTCGTATCGCTAACCCGAATGTGAGTCAGTCTGACACTAAAACACTGGGCGATCGTCTTTTGAGAAAATATCAGACACCATGAATTTAACTAACACCCCAGAGTGGCAAGCCCTGCTTGGGCATCGTAGCCGCTTGCAGCATCAACATCTGCGTGATTTGTTCGCGGAAGACACGCAACGTTTTCATCGTTTTTCTTTAGAGCTGGAAGGCCTGTTGGTCGACTACTCTAAACAGCGTGTCGATAAAGCTGCATTGAATGATCTTCTGGCCTTGGCGTGTAGCACGGGCGTTGAACATTGGCGTGATCGCATGTTCGCGGGCGATAAAATTAATGTCAGCGAGAATCGTGCGGTCTTGCATACGGCTTTGCGTCATACCGATTACACGCCTTTCCCTAGTGAAGAGAATAATGTCATGCCGCAGGTGCATGCGGTGCGTAAGCAAATGCGAGACATCGTCGAACGCGTGCGCAGTGGCTTGTGGCGCGGCTTTAAAGGCGATGCGATTCAAAACATCGTCAACATCGGTATTGGTGGATCTGACCTTGGACCGAAATTGGCGACGCGTGCGCTGTCTGCTTTGCAGCATCCTGGTTTGAATTTTTACTATGTATCGAATCTCGACAGCGCACATCTCGCGCCTTTGATTGAACGCCTCGATCCACGCACCACTTTGTTTATCGTCGCTTCAAAAACCTTTACTACGCAAGAAACTAGCATCAATGCGCACACCGCGCGCAATTGGTTATTGGCCGCGGCAACCGAAGAATGGGCGATTGCCAAGCATTTTATTGCGGTCACCTCGAATCCAAGTAAGGCACATGAGTTTGGTATCCCAGATAGCAATATCTTGCAGATTTGGGATTGGGTTGGCGGTCGTTACTCTTTGTGGTCAGCGGTCGGTTTATCCGTGGCTTTAGCAATTGGTATGCGTGGTTTTGAGCGCTTGCTAGAAGGCGCGGAAACTATGGATCAGCATTTCCGCACCGCGCCGCTAGAAAAGAATTTGCCGGTTTTGCTAGCCTTGATGTCGATTTGGAATACCAATTTCTTAGGCGCAGAAACGACTGCGGT
>CANHZI010000168.1 GCA_947464955.1 Oxalobacteraceae bacterium | reverse complement strand
GATACATCATGCACGTTTTTCAGATCAACGACATGACTTGCAAGCATTGCGAGGCCAGCGTTACCAAAGCAGTCAAAGAAGTTGACACTCAAGCCGAAGTGACGATTGATCTCGCAGCTCACACAGCCAAAGTAAATAGCAATAAAGAATGTAGCGTGATCGAAAAAGCCATTATTGACGCAGGCTTTACACCAACTAGACAGCTTTAAGCCCTCAAGCGCAGCGGTGACATCGATAGTATTGTTGTTTCATCAAGAAGCGGCAACTTTATGCGTACGCAGATCGATGTTCACCTAGTAATCCCCAGAAAAACTGATATTCTCAAAAGAGAAGCAAGCACAGGTTTGGCTCTTCGCTCGATTCTTATTTGATCAAATCAACGAGGCACCCATGCTGATAGTTGTTGGGATACTCATCGTTCTATTTGCAGTCTTCGGTGGCTTCGCAATCGATGGCGGACATCTTGCTGCGCTTTTCCAGCCAGTCGAACTATTCATGATCGCAGGCGCAGCAATTGGCGCTTTCATCATCGGCAATGATAAAGAAAGCATTATCACCACACTTAAAGCATTTCCCTCTACCTTTAAGAGCCACAATCGCAGCAAAGCATTGTATCTTGATCTCATCACCCTATTATTCGAACTACTGACCAAAATTCGCAAAGAAGGTTTGATGTCGATTGAAGACGACATTGAAAATATTTATGAGAGTGCCGTCTTTAGCAAGTATCCTGGCGTCGTAGCGGACAGTCATCTCATGGAGTTTTTGACCGATTACTTGCGCCTGATGGTTTCAGGCAATGTCGACTCTTACCAGATCGAGAATTTGATGGATGTGGAGTTAGATGCGCATCACACCGACGAAGATTTACCTATACAAGTGATATCTAAGATGGCCGATGGCTTGCCTGCCTTTGGTATTGTGGCCGCGGTGATGCGTGGTCCACACCATGGAATCCGTTGGCATACCACCTAACGAACTCGGCATCTTGATCTCATATGGTTTTGTCGGCCCAGTCGCTGCCAGATTAGAGCAAAAACTCGCAATCAATATGATGGCGTATCAATGCGTCAAGGTCACAATCATTGCTAGCCTAAATGGTTACTCGCCACCGATTGCTTGTGAGTTTGGACGTAAGGCGCTGAGCGCCCGCACACGGCCTAGTTTCCGTGAACTGGAATATCACATTAAACAGGCAAAAGCTAAATAAACTCCACGCTTTAGGGGAACCATAAGCGCAGCATCAAAGGCACCATTAGTGGTGTCAGAATTGCCGTCAATATGCCGTTTAACCCCATGCCTAATCCTGCATAGCTACCCATCGTCGAACTAATCTGAAAGGCTCTCGCAGTGCCGACGCCATGCGCGGCAACGCCGAGTGCGAAACCGCGTACCTCAGCACCACCAACACCGATACGATTAAACACGAAACGTCCTATCATGGCACCGATAATGCCAGTGGTAATGACCACGACTGCACTAACCGATGGAATGCCGCCGAGTTTTTCCGCAATCGCCATCGCGATCGGTGTCGTCGCTGATTTCGGCCCCATAGAAATGGCAAGCTCACGCGAACCATGCAGCAAAACGGTGATGCCAAAAGCCGAGACAATGCTGGTGACAGAACCAAGCACAAGGCTGAACATGAGTGGTAACAGTAAGCGACGCAAATGTTGTACTTGCTTGGCAAGCGGAATAGCCATCGCCACCGTAGCTGGACCTAGAAGAAAATGAATAAACTGCGCACCTGAAAAATAATTAGCATAAGACAGTTGGGAGAGATGCAGAATACCCACGATCATTGCCACCGCGATCACCACTGGGTTCGCTAGGGGATTGAAATTAGCGCGTTTCGCGATCGCTAGCGCAATTACATAAGTGATCAAGGTAAGGCTGACGCTAAAGAGTGGCGAGTGCGTCAACACAATGATCCAATCATGCATCATTCTGGTCCTCTGCTTGCTTGTCCTTTGCGCCAGGATTACTCAAACCTCGCAGGTAGTTGAAGCTTAGGGCAGTTACCACCATCGTCAATACGGTACTCGCCACCATAGAAACAAGGATGGCCAGCCAATGATGACCGATTTGCGACACCGAGACCATAATGCCCACGCCAGCGGGAATAAAGAGCAAAGACAAATGCTGCAACATGGCCATCGCTGCATGCTCTAGTTTGGCTAATAAGCGGGGGAATTGAATCAAGGTGAAAAACAATAACATCATCCCTATCACCGGACCAGGTATAGGTAAGCCGAAGAATCGCGTCAGCATTTCGCCAAGGAACTGAAAAGCCAGAAGAATAATGAAGCACAACAGCATGAATAAACCGATTTTTGTAGATGAGCTTTATATTTGATTTGGCGAAGATGAATGACGCTGCTTGGTCAGGATAGTGTTCAACCCCACTAATACCAAACGCGCACTATTTCGCCTTGGTGTAGCGCTGCACGATGGCCTCAATTTTTCCTTCGCGCTTCATTTTATCAACACTCGCTTGCAACTTTGCGACCAAGTCTTTATTGCTGTTGAGGTTCATGCCGAAGTAAAGCGCCGCACCATCATTGAGTTTCATCATGCGCTTCATTGCGTTCGCTGGTATGCCGAAGGTCTTCTGATTTTGCTGCATGCCGATTTCAGTATTGGCGACAATGTCAATCTTGCCCGCCTTCAGCATTTGCATCTCATCGGTATTGGTATTGAAGATTTGTATTGAAGAGCTTGGCACCCCCGCTTCAAGTAACTCACTCAGCGATGCCTCTTCGCGAATCGCACCAATCTTGAAGTTTGCTAGATCTTTAATGCTATGAATTTTTCCAGCGACTTCAGCACGAGCAAAGATCCACATGCTACGTGGAAGAATCGGCCCGACCCAGAGAAATTGTTTCTCGCGTACCGGAATACGAGAAATGGTATAGATGATGGTGTCGGGTGTTTCCAATACGGTTTTGTAGGCACGCGTCCACGGTACTAGCTGCATATTGCACTTGATTTTCACATCGGCACAAACCGACTTCAGAATATCCGTCGATACACCGACTAATTGATTATCACGAATAAAATTGTACGGCGGCCATTCTTCGGTATAAGCCTTGATTTCTTGGGCTGAGCTTGAAATATGTAAGGCAAGCGTTGCCATCACCGCCAAGAAAACAGTTCGTAAGAGTCGATAAAAGTAAGAAGAAATTTGCATCAAGAGAGTAGTCGAATCAGTTTAGTACTTCTTTGTATAGTGTTGAATGATCGTTTGCAAGCGACCATCACGCTTCATCTTATCCACCGCTGTTTGCAGCTTTTCGACCAAGGCATGATCCGTTTGCAAATTCAAGCCGAAATAAATACCACCGCCATCAAAAAACTTCATCACACGTTTCACTTTGTCATCGGCAATCTGAAAATTCTTCTGATTCATCGCCATACCGATTTCTGTGTTGACGAGCACATCAATCTTCCCAAGTTTAAACGTGCGTATCACATCACTATTCGAATTAAACAAGACAATCGCCTCTTGCGATACGCCTGCCTGCAACAATTCATCCGCGGACGCTTCACCCCGTATCATGCCAATCTTGAACGCATTTAAATCCTGCAAGCTACGTATCTTTGAAGCGACCTCTGGCCGAACATAAATCCAGGTGGTTCTTGGCAAAATCGGCCCGACCCACAGCAACTGCGGCTCACGTGTCGGCGTCTTGGCAATGCCATAAATCAGCGTATTGGGCGTATCTTGCACCGTTTTGTAGGCACGTGCCCATGGAACCAATTGCACTGGGCATTGAATCTTCTCATTGGTGCAGGCTTCTTTGAGTATGTCGGTCGCAATTCCAGTGACGACACCATCTTGCACGTAATTATAAGGAGGCCAGTCTTCTGTATACGCTTGAATTTCTTGTGCGATTGCGAACTGCGGAGAAAGCAATGCCGTAGCTGAGATGCAGACTAGCCGTCTCAAGGATTTCATTGCAAGTGAAGCGCCTACTTTCACGCCATCCGTCTCCGCATCTGAGTGGTCCCAATATATTTATCCGACCCATTATGTCACAGATCGTTTCTGCAACCATGGTGTCACGCTCGAACGTGGGCTCTAAAGCAAGAGATGATGCATCCTTCCAACGTCCGTTAAAAACTAGACATCAAATTTTAGCGAAAATCACTAAGGCTTTTTCTTTTCAACTTTGAATAGGTCAGCCACTTCGCAATTAAAAATATCGACGAAAGCATTGATGTACTGCACCTTCCAATGATCTGCTCGATTGTCGACGATACGTAGCAATTGCGAATGAGAAACCGGAACCCGCATTTCGATCAACTTACGATGCAAGGCGGCGACTGATTTAATTCCCTGCTCTGCCATGAGTTCGTAGATGCGAAATTTCACACTGGTTTGTAGCTCAGCCTGCGGCAATTGCGCTGGTGATAAATGACTTGTAGAAGTGAGAACTTCTGAGGCTTGATGTGCTGTTGTTGGCATAAAACACTGCTCTGAAATTGAAGCGCGAATGATACATCAAAATGACGATTTTTCGCACCAATCGCACAAAATAACCTTTTTATGCGCAAAATCGTCATACAATGCTTGTTTTTTATTTTTTTCTATGGCATAGTGCAATCGTCACATCGTCAAAAACAGCACAGTGACTTTTATTTTGCAATTTGTGACACGCATCACATTTTTGTTAGTTTTTAGTCAGTATCATTCATCCCATCGCATCTAACATTTTTTTAAAGGAATTATCGTGAAAACCAATTTGTTCATCCAACTGATCCAAAAACTGCGCTCACGTACGCCAGTAATGGGTTCAGCACAAATTGGCCGCACGAAAGCGAATAAGGCTTATCCGGCCAATCTCAATTTGATTAATTCTCCGATGGCATTTTGCGAATCCGAATTAAGCAATGATTTTAGCCCCCTGATGCATCAGGGCTTTGTTAGCCAAACTATCCGTGGACTGAGTCCAGGCATTTCAGGAGCAAGCGCCGCTTGACCCTCAATTAGCCAAACTCACAAACCCGGATGCCCAAAAGCTCCGGGTTTTTTGTTTATGGAGCAGTATTCGCCAACTTGCAAGTCAATTTAGGTAAGAAATTCAATACCTCCTTCGCTGACATGGGGTTGGTATTGTTGTAGTGAAACCCGCTGCAAGGCGGTCGTGCCGAAATCATCGGAGCAACACGGGAACACCAGAACTCATTACTCGCATTTGAGTAATGAGTTCGTATCGGAGTGTAGCGCAGCCTGGTAGCGCATCTGCTTTGGGAGCAGAGGGTCCGAGGTTCGAGTCCTCGCACTCCGACCAAATCCGATTAACGTTTTTAATAAAAATTGAAGGAGACTCATGTTCAGAGTGTATTGGACAGAGCAACAAGAACTAAAGGGGCAAAGCTATTTCAAGGATTTTGAATTCGATGCAATCGCTGCGGCTTTGCAATTTATCGAGTCACTCAGAGCGCGACAACGCGCAGGGCAAGCCATCCGCCATATCACCATGTCTTCAGAAAATCCTGACTCGGTTGGTAAAGCTGGCGTTGCCGATCCCCCCTCAAATTATCAGTGGAAAAAGCGCCGAATCTAAGAATCGCTTGATACCACATCCTACTTACTTTATTCGATACGCATCAGCGTATTTTGGGGTGACTATAGCTCAATTGGTAGAGCTCCAGATTGTGATTCTGGCGGTCATCGGTTCGATTCCGATTGGTCACCCCAAAGTTCGTTGGGCGTATATGAACTCCAATAGTGATGTCATACTCAAGGAACGCCTATCTAGCTATCTCATGAATGGGCAACAAAACACCATCAAACAAAAAGCAGCGTCGATTGCAACGCTGCTTGAACGTCTAGAAAAAAGAATCCAAGACGATGTTCACTAGCAAGGCATTTCCGCACCTTTGCGTGAATAGAACCACCAGGTCACGATCATGCAGCTTAAATAGAAAGCGATAAACGTGTACAGTGCCATGTCGGGTGCACCAGTGATTTTGATTGATGTGCCAAAACCTTGCGGAATGAAAAAGCCGCCATACGCGCCAATGGCGCCAGAAAAACCGAGCACGGCGGCCGATTCCTTCGCAGCGTCAAGTCGGCTTTGACGCAAGACCGCTTCACCTTTACCCGCCGCTGCACGCTCCCGTTCGGTTTGAAAAATCACTGGAATCATACGGAATGTCGAACCATTACCAAGACCTGTAAGAATGAACATGGTGATAAAGGAATACAAGAACACAGTGAACTGATGTTCATGCAATGCCGGTAAGATACCAAGCAATATCGTTAAGGTCATCGCAGCAAAGACCCAAAATGTGAGGCGTGCACCACCAATCTTATCCGACAAGATACCGCCAAACGGACGAGCCAGAGCACCTGCCAATGGGCCAAGAAAAGCAAACTTCGCCACTTCTACTTCAGGAAACTGCGCCTTAATCAACATGCCAAAAGCAGCCGAGAAACCAATGAAAGAACCAAAAGTACCGATGTATAACCAGCACATCAACCAATTATGCTTACGCTTGAAAATGATTGCTTGATCAGAAAACGACGCTTTCGCCGAAGCGATATCATTCATACCAAACCACGCTGCGATGGTCGCTACCACGATGAATGGTACCCAAATGAAGCCCGCATTGGACAACCAGAACAGTTGATCTGCATTGGTTTTAGCATTGTGATACAGATAGCCATCACCTGAAATTGCCGTTCCAAAAACTGCGGAAGAAATCACCAATGGTGCAACGAACTGCACCACCGAAACACCAAGATTACCAATACCGGCATTCATGCCCGTCGCGTAACCTTTGCGCGTTTTAGGGAAGAAAAAGCTGATATTGGCCATGCTCGAACTAAAGTTACCGCCACCAAGACCACAAAGCAAAGCCAGTGCAAGCAAAGTCGAATAGCTAGTGGTGGGGTCTTTCAGGGCAAAGCCCATGCCGATTGCTGGAATCAAAAGACTGGCCGTCGACAATGCGGTAAAACGACGACCGCCGACGATAGGTACCAAGAAGGAATAGAAAATACGTAGGGTCGCGCCAGATAGCGCCGGCAACGCCGTCAGGAAGAACAGCTGATCCTTGGTGAACTTAAAACCCGCCTTATCGAGGTTTGCGGCGACCACACTCCATAACATCCATACCGAGAATGCCAACATCAAACTCGGTATCGATATCCAAAGATTTCGATTGGCAATACTACTTCCTTCTTTCGCCCAAAAACTAGTATCCTCGGGTTCCCATCGACTTAACACTTGTCCCATTTTAAACTCCTCTTTGTCACATCTGATTTATCAAAGCGCGGCCCTGTAATTACAAATAGACTCAGGGCATAACATCAGATTAGAGAAGTAAAGGCGGAATGAAAATTCTTCCTTTGGATATCGATTCACCGCAGAAGTAGTGGTGACTACGCCAAAAGAACTAGAAAGATTCTAGTCAATGTGTTGAGGAACTCAATTGCGGGCTACGGTAATGCGTGCGAGTCGCTTTGCCATGACTGAGTTCTTGCTCATTATAAAAACGAAGGAAGTCCTGTAAAGAAGAAAGCGAGAAGATATTGATCCTAGAAGCACGCACTTCTATCAAGCCTTCTTCAACCAATTGCTGCAACATGCGGGAAAACGTTTCGGGCGTTAAATTCAGAATCGACGCTACAACATTTTTCTTGAGTTCAAGCCGAATTTCCGTGGTCTCCTGCACCTGCGCGGTTTGCATTAGATAGTCCACCACGCGATGCATCGCATTATGGCTCGACTGCCTTTCCAGATTTCGGATAAATCCTAATAAACGATAGGACAATCCTTTCATCATTTGACGAGCGATTGAAGGAGACTGCTCAAGCAATTTGAACAAAGACTTTTTGGAGATTTTTAAGAATAGTGAAGACTCTAGTGTCTCGGCATAAAATGGATACGGCTCTTCCAAAAAAACCATCGCCTCACCAAAGCATTGACCAGGTCGAATCAACTCAATGACTTTATGACTACCTGAAGAAGTTGGTATCGCCAATTTCAGCAAACCGTAGACCATGATGTAGCAGGCATCAGCTGTATCGCCTTTTTGGAACAAACTCAATCCCTTATCGAGCTCAATCTTGATGACTTCGCGCTTCAGACTCTCTAATTCGAATGGCGAAATTCCCTGAAACAGAGCTTGGTTAACGAGCAGCCCATCGAGCTTTCCCTGATTTATCATCTGTGCCTCCTACGACAATCTGTTGTACCGACCATTCGCACGATTGCTAGAATCTGCATCAATCAGCTCTGCCATCGTGACAAAGCCAACTGACGTTAAAAACTAGCAAATACCGCTTTGATCGTAGTTAAATATGAATCTAAGTGTAGGAAGTTTTAATGATGCCGCCTATAGTCCATTCGACGTATAAGCGTCAGGTATTTGGTGCTAGTCGACTGCTCACTATTTGTCCAAGCCATGTTCCACCGCATACACGGCAATTTGTACGCGGCTGGTGAGGTTCAATTTTTTTAAGATATTTTGGACATGAATTTTGACTGTACTTTCAGCAACATCAAGGTGTCTAGCGATTTCCTTGTTGCTTTCTCCGCGAGCCAAACACACCATGGTTTCACGTTCTCGGGGTGTCAGTTTTTCTTTCTCTGTCGCGGGCGTCAAGTTTTGCCCCGAACGGAACTGCATAATCAATTTCCCTGTCATTGATTCGGCAATCACCGCTTCGCCAGCTGCCGCTTTCTTGATCGCAGACGTCAGGTAGTCAGCTTCGATATTTTTGAGCAAATAGCCGCGCGCACCGTTGCGTAAAGCAGTGCTCAAGTCTTCTGCCTCCTCAGAAACAGTGAGCATCAACACAGCTGTCGTCGGCACATCTTCGACAATCAATTGCATCGCTTCCAATCCCGACAAACCAGGCATGTTTAAATCCATCAATACCACATCGGGCTTGAGTTGTTTTGCTCGCTTGACACCTTCCAAACCGTCAGCGGCTTCACCTACGATTTCAAACTCAGGGTTACGTTGCAAAATCAGACGTATTCCGCTTCGGAACAGCGTGTGATCGTCGACCAATAGTACCTTAATGCTCATGTGTTCTTTTCCCTTGTTTAAGCGACCATGCGTTCAGTGCGCTCTAATCTGAGCAAAATCGTTGTGCCCTGGCCGCGCTGACTCTGGATATCAAATTGTGCCGACAAGCGCTGCGCACGTTCTTGCATAATTCGTAGCCCGACGTGACCATCGCCCTTGCTTTGTGCATCTTCCATTGCAAAACCTGCGCCATCATCCATGACACGCAAAGAAAAATCACGCTCATTTTCAACTTCCACTTTCACTTGCCCTGCTTGCGCATGCTTTCGTACATTCGACAAAGCTTCTTGCAATATAAATAGAACTTGCAGTTGTTGCTCCGGTGCCAAAGGCGCGCCAGTGCCTCG
>CANHZI010000167.1 GCA_947464955.1 Oxalobacteraceae bacterium | reverse complement strand
TGCAATCCTAGAAGTAAAGTAAATAGTAAAATTTGGCGCATGGTTGCAGGCAAAAACGTTCGAGTAGATAGCCCGATATGGTCGGAGCTTGATTTTTAAGTGTAGAGCTTTGACCTCGGAATTGTCTAGAAGTTCACACCCATTTTTAAGCGTACTCATGCTGAGCATTGAGCGCTGTTGCTCAATACTTACTCAATTTGATGGAAATAGGTGAATAATTGAGGTTTAAGTTATCTGAATTTAGAAAGTTTCAATTTAAAATTTACTTTATTCAGAATATGTGCGTATAATCGGTGAATCGTTGAGATTCTAGGTTGTAGTGCAGTATCAGTCTGTCATTTCATGCTTGGTTGAAACGATCTATCGGGCACATGCCCACATTAACTGAAATAGGAAATTGTAATGGCAACAGGTATTGTAAAATGGTTTAATGATTCTAAAGGTTTTGGTTTCATTACTCCTGATGAAGGCGGCGAAGATTTGTTCGCACATTTCTCCGCGATCGTATCCTCTGGATTCAAATCTTTGAAAGAAAACCAACGCGTTTCTTTCGAAGTGACAACTGGCCCAAAAGGCAAACAAGCTTCTAACATCCAACCACTGTAATCGTTGGTTCGTTAAGTTTGTAAAAAGTTTCACGAAAAAGCTCGACTAATGGTCGGGCTTTTTTGTTTTGGCGGTGTATCTTTTTTATCGCATCAATTGAATTTCAGCAATATTTCTCCCCTCCATCTCCAAAAAAATCTATACTCGATATTACGCTAAATCAAAGTTGATTTTCGGCAATAGTTTAACTTATGCAGCAATAAAATCCGTTCTGACTCTTTTCAATAGATCGACCACGTGAGGAAAATTGTATGTTGAATTTCACGATCAAGTTTAGGTTAATAGCGACCATGGCGACCATGGCAGTCATGCTGGTTATCGGCGGTGCGATGGGTGCATTTGGTGTTCGCAATAGTAATGCGGTGAACGCAGAGCTATTTTCAGATCAATTGCCCTCTCTCGAAGCCCTCTCAAATACACGAGTTAGTTTGCTGCGCGCTCGGGTCTTGATTGATCGTATTATCGCTCATCCCGATACCCCGGATCGGGTTGAAGTAATGAAGCGCATAGATGAGTTTCTTGAAAAATCTGATAAGAGCTGGAAACAGTACATGAGCTTACCCATGAATGATGAGGGTGAGAAGAGTTTGTCTAATGAAGTTAATCAGCTACGGGAAAAATATCTGAAAGAGGCTTTTTCACCGATATTGGCTGCGGTCAAAGCAGGTAATTTCGAGGAAGCGGATAGCATAAATAGTACAAAACTGCCGCTACTGTATGAGGCCTTCTCTGACAAAATCGTTAAGCTCGACCAGCTTCAGTTTAGCAGCGCCGAAACCTTGCTTGCCAATAGTCAGGCTGCTTACAAAACCTTCGTTTCGGTTGATGTTGTTGGGGTTGTGGCGGGGTTGGTCGCGGTGTTTGCGTCGGCATATTTCTTAGTGATCGCAATTTCTCATCCGCTTAATTTTGTGCTCGAGCAATTTGAAGCCATCGGCAATGGTGATTTGTCAAAACAAATTCGCGCAAAGTCTAGTGATGAGATGGGGCAGTTATTGACGGGTTTAGAAAACATGCGCCAAAACTTGGTGCAGACAGTTACTGTGGTAAGGCAGGGCAGTTCATCGATTGCTGTGTCGTCGGAAGAAATTGCCAGTGGCAATATGGATCTTTCATCACGGACAGAAAATCAAGCAGCAAGTTTGGAAGAAACCGCCTCTTCGATGGAAGAGTTAACATCAACGGTGCAGCAAAATGCTGACAATGCGCGTCAAGCAAATACCTTAGCTTTGAAAGCGTCTGGTGTCGCAAGTAAAGGTGGTGAAGTGGTTGGAAATGTCGTGCATACGATGGATTCGATTAAGGAAAGTTCGAAAAAAATCGTGGACATTATCGGTGTGATCGATGGTATCGCTTTCCAAACCAATATTCTCGCTTTGAATGCTGCGGTGGAAGCGGCCCGTGCGGGTGAGCAAGGGCGAGGTTTTGCAGTGGTCGCATCGGAGGTGCGTAGTTTGGCACAGCGCTCCGCTAGCGCCGCGAAAGAAATCAAGGAATTGATTAACGATTCTGTCGATAAAGTCGAAACAGGTTCACGTTTAGTTGATGATGCAGGTAAGACCATGGATGAAATTGTGGTCTCGATTAAGGGTGTGGCCGACATCATGGCTGAGATTACGGCGGCGAGTGTCGAGCAGAGCGACGGTATCGCGCAAGTCAATATTGCGATCTCTAAAATGGACGAAGCTGTACAACAAAATGCTGCGTTGGTGGAAGAGGCTGCCGCTGCTGCTGGTAGTATGCAAGACCAGGCGAATAATTTGAATGCGGCGGTCAGTATCTTCAAGCTCAATGATAATGACGTCAGTAATCAGCAGCAGAGTGTTCCCAAAGCACGCCCGGCCCCTGCCGCGAAGAAGCCCGCAGCAAGGGCTGCGATGAAGTCATTGCCTAGTGCCGTCAGTGTGAAACCCGCGAAGAGCAGCGACAATAGTGCTGATCAAGACTGGGAAGAATTTTAAGTATTACGGTTGATTTGTAAATGAGAAAAGGGCAAAAATTTTGCCCTTTTTCTTTTTCTTTTTGATTCAGATTTGCGGTTGCCAGTAGTTTGGCTTACTGTATGCGGCGCGCAGATAGTCAACGAAGGCGCGAATCCGCAATGGCAGATGACGACGTTGGGCGAAAATGGCGTAGATATCGTTGCCAGGTGCGTTGTATTCATCGAGTACCGTGACCAATTTACCTTGTTCGATTTCACTGCCGACTTCCCACATCGAGCGCCAGGCCAAGCCTTTGCCGGCAAGTGCCCAGTCATGTAAGACTGCCCCATCATTGCAAACCATGTTGCCTTCAACTTTCAACAGAACGTTTTTACCATTGTCACGGAAAGTCCAGCCACGTTGGCTGCCGTCGCTGCTGAAAGTGAGGCAGTTGTGTTTGCTGAGGTCATGCAAAGTCACAGGTTTGCCGTGTTTTTTTAGATATTCAGGCGAGGCGACGACGACGCGTTTGTTATCTGCGAGCTTGACGCCAATGAGATTTGAGTCAGTCAATGTGGCAATTCGGATCGCCACGTCCACACCTTCGCCAATGAGATCGACGACCCGATCGTTGAGATTCAAGGTCAGTTTCACCTCTTGATGTTCGGCTAGAAAGGCAGGAATCAAGGGGGCAACGTGTTGGCGGCCAAACCCTGCGGGAGCAGAAATCGTCAGTTGACCACTTGCTTTTGCGCTGCGTTCAGAGACCGAAGTCTCTGCTTCCTCGAGTTCAGTCAAAATGCGCTGGCAGTCTTCTAAAAATGCGGCTCCTTCAATCGTCAGTGCGATTTTGCGCGTGGTGCGTTGTAAAAGTTTAACGTTGAGTCTTTCCTCTAATGCGTCTAACCTGCGACCGATCATTGCTGGGGCAACGCCCTCAGCACGTGCCGCTGCCGACAAACTGCCACGTGTCGCGACTTCAGCAAAAGTAGAAATTTGTTTGAACTGATCCACCGCTTTTCTCCTGTCTCACCGATATTACCCTTCATTCGAGAGGGTAAACGCAGCATGTTTTGTTTTTCTGGGTAGTCTCCGTGCCGGCTTTGCGCTAAACCACCGCAAATGCGGCAAACGAAAACTTTGCTTTTTCTGGCAAAGTCTTTTAACAAAAAACACTTATATATTTGCATAGTAAAGCTCATTTGTAACTAAAATGCAAAAATACTGTGATAATTCGACGTATTATGTACACGGAAATGTTGAATATACTGCGTTTCATGAGTTCGATTTATTCTTAATCACCAATGTTTTTTTGTTTTTTTTAAATTATGTTTGTTTTGGTGATTGATTTGATCATTTATCTAGCTAAATGTCGATACATATAAAAATATGTTGCAGTGCGATGAATAAATTGAAAAATGGCTTTTTTCTTGGATAGTGAGGTTAGCATGACACAATTACATTTGCCTGAAGGTTTGCAAATCACTGGTGAGGTTAAGCCAGGCTTCGAACAGATTTTGACGCACGAGGCCTTGAGTCTAGTGGTGAAACTGAGCCGCCACTTCGAAAGCCGTCGGCAGGAGCTACTCGGTTTGCGAGTGGAACGGGCAAAACGTATGGATGCGGGTGAACGTCCTGACTTCCTTGCAGAGACTGCCGATATCCGCGCTGGCGATTGGACTATCGCGCCAATTCCGAAAGCCGTGGAATGCCGCCGTGTCGAAATTACGGGACCAGTCGAACGCAAGATGATTATCAATGCGCTTAACTCCGGCGCAGATAGTTATATGACGGACTTTGAAGATTCCAATACGCCCAATTGGGACAATCAAATCTCTGGTCAAATCAATTTGCGCGATGCTGTACGACGTACGATTAGTCTGGAACAAAACGGCAAGAGCTACCAACTCAACGAGAAAATCGCGACCTTAGTGGTGCGTCCACGTGGTTGGCATCTCGACGAAAAACATGTGCTGGTTGATGGTAAGCGGGTGTCGGGTGGCATTTTTGATTTCGCGCTCTTCATGTTTCATAACGCGAAAGAGCAAATTGCCCGCGGAGCTGGTCCATTCTTCTATCTACCGAAGATGGAATCCCATTTGGAAGCGCGTTTGTGGAACGACATTTTTGTAATGACGCAAAATGAACTTGGACTTCCACAAGGGACGATCAAGGCGACGGTTCTGATCGAGACTATCGTTGCCGCATTCGAGATGGATGAAATTTTGTATGAGCTGCGCGAGCATAGTTCCGGTTTGAACGCCGGGCGTTGGGATTACATTTTTTCATGCATCAAAAAGTTCAAGAACGATGGTGATTTCTGCTTAGCAGATCGTGCGAAAGTGACGATGACTTCACCGTTTATGCGTTCCTACGCTTTATTGCTGTTGAAGACTTGCCACAAACGTCATGCGCCAGCAATTGGCGGTATGGCGGCACTGATTCCGATCAAAAATGATCCGGAAAAAAATGAAGTCGCGATGGCAGGTGTGCGCAATGATAAAGCGCGCGATGCAAGCGATGGCTACGACGGCGGCTGGGTTGCTCATCCAGGTTTAGTTGATTTGGCGATGGCAGAATTCAAGAAAGTGCTGGGCGATGCGCCCAATCAAATTCATAAACAACGCCCGGATGTGAACGTCACGGCGCAGGATTTGTTGAACTTCCAGCCAGAGACACCGATCACTGAAGCGGGTTTACGTTACAACATCAACGTTGGTATCCACTACCTTGGTGCGTGGTTGGCAGGTAATGGTTGTGTGCCGATTCATGATTTAATGGAAGATGCGGCAACGGCGGAGATTAGCCGTTCTCAAGTATGGCAGTGGATACGTTCGGCCAAAGGCGTATTGGAGGATGGCCGTAAGATCACGGCCGCGATGGTCAAGGCGATGATTGTTGAGGAACTGGTCAAAGTAAAACAATCAGTCGGTGATGGCGCGACGTATGATCGTGCCGCCAATATTTTCGAAGAAATGTCGACCTCATCTGCCTTCGCAGAGTTTTTGACTTTGCCGTTGTACGAAGAAATTTAAGCTGGACTATAGCAAAAAAAAGTCAAATCGAGTGGGAACGAGGAGATACGTCACTCTCTGAATCATCGGAAAGACAGACGTGAAATCGGAAAGAGTGAGACCAAAAGTCTCACTCTTTTTTTGTGGGCTTATTTGGGGGGCGATAAGGACGATGTTGCCCGATTTCTTGCATCAGTTTGTAGATAAGTTATTCACACATCAATCTGCATACGATTTCTTTCAAATCGAAAGCAAGCATTTGAAACTAAGGCACTGTGCGTATTTTGCATCCTCGCAAGACTTTATTTTCTGCATCTTCTATTTTGTTGCCCAAAAGTAGTAGACTACAAATCTGCTTAATTTTTCAGCGACCATTTTCTTATTCGTCGCAGTCTTAATAGCATTAATGGTCGCTCTCTGCGACGTAGACAGCTTCTCAGTCGTGTTCGCTACTAATGTGGATTCATGGGGGTTTTATGCTAAACAATCTTTCGATCAAGAGTAGCTTGTACTTTGTGCTTTCTGTTTTGTTGATCATGCTTACAACGAACGGGATTTTAGGTATTGTCGGTCTAAATTCAGTGAACGAATCTTTGAAAACGGTGTATGACGACCGCTTAGTGGCAATGGGGCAGCTTGATCAAGTGATACGCCTTGAAAGTGAAAGTCACTTCTTAGTGGCTAAATCGATGAGTGATGATCCCACTCAAATCAAAGCGGCAGTTGAGCAGATTGAAAAAAACAAAATCGCAGCTGCTAAGGTTTGGTCGGAGTATATGGCGACCTATTTGACACCAGAGGAAAAACAGTTGGCTGCAATTTTTTCAGCAGCTCTGAAAACATTTAATGAAGATGCTTTAACTTCGGCAGTGGTCGCATTGAAAACGCAAAATACCGAGCAAGTATCGACAGTTTTGCGCGAAAAGATGGCACAGCAGTATGCAAAATTGATTGAACCAATGAACGCGCTGATTAAGCTACAGCTTGATGTGGGGCGATCTGAATATGAACAGTCACAAAGTTTTTATGGAAAGTTTAAGGTTTTTTCAGTCAGCCTAATTCTGATTGGGATACTAGTTGGTGCTGTGATTGGATACTGGTTGATTTCTCGAATCACGCAACAATTGAATTACGCAGTCGAAATTGCTCAGACAGTAGCGGCAGGAGATTTACGTCAAACTATCAACGTGGATAGTGAAAATGAAACAGGTCAACTGTTGATCGCTTTAAAGGATATGAATGAGAGTCTAATCAAGACTGTGTCTCAAGTACGATTTGGAACGGATACGATTGCGGCGGCATCAAAAGAAATCGCGACTGGAAATATGGATTTATCCTCGCGTACCGAATCTCAGTCTTCTAGCCTCGAGCAAACAGCCTCGGCGATGGAAGAGTTGACCTCAACAGTGCAACAAAATGCAGACAATGCACGACAAGCAAATCAGTTGGTTACCCGTGCGTCTGAATATGCGACCAAAGGTGGCGATGTCGTTGATCAAGTGGTGACAACAATGGGATCAATTAAAGAGAGTTCGCGCAAGATTGTCGATATTATCGGGGTGATTGATGGTATCGCCTTTCAAACAAATATTTTGGCTTTAAATGCGGCGGTGGAAGCAGCGCGAGCGGGTGAACAGGGACGTGGCTTCGCAGTGGTTGCAAGTGAAGTGCGAAGTCTCGCACAACGATCTGCAAGTGCTGCAAAAGAAATCAAGGAACTTATCGGTGACTCTGTTGATAAGGTTGAGGCTGGTGGTCGTTTAGTCGATGAAGCGGGTGTTACCATGGGACATATTGTTACTTCGGTCAAGCAAGTTGCCGATATCATGGCGGAAATTGCGGCGGCGAGTGGCGAGCAAAGCGATGGAATTGCACAAGTCAATCAAGCTGTGATCCAAATGGATACTACAACTCAACAAAATGCTGCCTTAGTCGAGCAGGCAGCAGCTGCTGCCGCGAGTTTGGAAGAGCAAGCCGCACATTTAGCGGAAACGGTCGGAGTGTTTAAGTTGGACCTTAGCCATACTGTTCATGCTGCGAAAAATTTCATTTCTTCAGGGGCGACTACCAGAACCTATCGACTCACTGTCTAGCATTAAAGATATGCTAGCATAAAAAAAGCGAGCACGAGGCTCGCTTTTTTTGTGACTGTCAGTCTAAAGCTTTAGGCACTCGGTGGCACATAGCCTTGTGCAGCATCGGCGCCGTCACCAAAGAAATGCTTTTCCATTTGTGTTGCCAGATATTTGCGTGCGCGTACATCGGCCAAGTTCAAACGATTTTCATTAACCAACATGGTTTGGTGTTTGAGCCAAGCTGCCCAAGCTTCTTTGGACACGCCTTCGAAAATCTTTTTGCCGAGTTCGCCAGGATACGGTGGAAAGTCTAAACCTTCAGCTTCTTTATCTAATTTAATGCAGTGGACCATGCGGGCCATAATCGGTACTCCCTTATATCATTTGTCATTCAAAATGCAGGCTGGATTATACGTTTGATTCTTAAATTTCGTTGAACTGGCAAATTTTGCTTTAAAGTTGCTTGATCAAAACCAAAGACTTGCGCTGCCAGTTGTACATCTTCTGACGATCTTTGGGTAAATCGTCGACTGTAGCTTGAACGAAACCACGTTTCAAGAACCAATGAGCAGTGCGAGTTGTGAGTACGAACAAAGAATGGAAGCCAGCGCGACGTGCGCGTTTTTCGATATGCTTCAAAATACGCTCACCGTCACCTTGGCTTTGCACTTCTGGATTCACCGTCAAGCAGGCCATTTCCCCCATTTTGTCGAAGGGGAAGGGATACAATGCCGCGCAACCAAAGATCACGCCATCATGTTCGATGACTGAGAAGTAGTTAATCTCGCGCTCGATCAGTTCACGACCGCGTTTGACGAGCGTACCATCGGCTTCGAGTGGCTCGATCAACTTAATGATACCGCCGACATCTTCAATCGTTGCTTCGCGCAAGCTTTCGAGATTTTCTGTCGATACCATGGTACCAACGCCATCGTGCGTAAATAATTCGAGCAAGGCGGAGCCGTCGATTTTATAGGGCACGATGTGAATACGTGGCACACCACCGCGTGATGCTTTCACCGCATGCTCGAGGTAGAAGCTCGCATCAGCAGGTAAGTATTTTTTCTCGAGTTCGATTTCTGCTTGTTTGTAGGAGAGCTCGCGAATTTCGTCGCCATCTTGATCCATCATCATTGGTGTTTCAGAAATGATGATGAGCTTGTCAGCGCGTAATGCACTCGCTGCGGAAACGGCTACGTCTTCCATAGTCAGGTTGAACGCCTCACCTGTTGGAGAGAAACCGAGTGGTGATAATAATACTAAGCTACCGGCATCGAGAATACGACCGATGGTGTCATAAGCGATCTTGCGCGTCACACCGGTCAATTGGAAATCAACGCCGTCAACAATGCCGATCGGTTTGGCCGTAATGAAATTGCCGGAAATGATGCGAATCGCGGAGTGGGCCATTGGCGTGTTAGGCAAACCTTGGCTAAACGCTGCTTCAATATCTAAACGTAATTCACCTGCTGCTTCTTTCGAACACTCAAGCGCTGCTGTATCGGTAATACGTACGCCGTTGTGGAAGCGGCCTTCGACATTACGCAGAGCCAGCTGCTCAGCGACCTGCGGACGTGAACCGTGGACAATGACAATTTTGATGCCCAGTGCATGTAAAAGCGATAAATCCTGTGCCAAAACGGGCAGGGCGCCAGCCACCACTAACTCCCCCGGAAAGGCAACCACAAAGGTTTTTCCACGGAAGGCATGAATATACGGCGCGACGGAGCGCAGCCATTGAACGAATTGAACAGAATTTTCCATAGACGAATTATAATCGCAGGACTATGTCATCTAACAAAACTACGAAAAATTCTCCGGAAAAAGTCGCTTCCGATCTGCGTC
>CANHZI010000166.1 GCA_947464955.1 Oxalobacteraceae bacterium | reverse complement strand
TGGAGCGGGAAAAGAGTCTCGAACTCTCGACCTCAACCTTGGCAAGGTTGCGCTCTACCAACTGAGCTATTCCCGCGTCGACAACAGGCGCACATTATATAGCACCCATCAAAGTTGTCAAGAATTATGATCAATCTGATTTTCTGCCTTCTCTTTGATCATAGGCCAAGCTCGGCGCAGATAGTAAAACATTGACCAGACAGTCAAGACGGCGGCGATCAAAATCAGGGCTTGGCCGATATGATAAGTGTTGATGACTCCAAATAAATCGCCATAAAAGAGCAACATCGGAATGGCAATCATTTGCGCAGCAGTCTTGATCTTCCCAATCGAACTTACCGCAACAGATTTCGACGCACCAATTTGCGCCATCCACTCACGCAATGCGGAAATGGTAATTTCGCGTCCAATTATGATAAAGGCGATGACCGCATTCACCCTATCCCATTGAACCAACACCAACAAAGCACCAGCGACCATCAATTTATCCGCAACAGGGTCGAGAAAAGCACCAAACGCAGAGGTTTGGTTCCAGCGTCGCGCGAGAAAACCATCAAACCAATCAGTGACGGCAGCGACAATAAACACAGCAGTTGAGGCGAGATTTTTCTCAGATGAACTAAGGTAAGTGTCAGGCACATAGAAAACGCCAACCACTAGAGGAATCAGTGCAACTCTGAGCCAAGTCAAAAGAATCGGGAAATTAAGAGGCATTTTTATTTTAATGAACAAAATATACAATCCTCAGCATTATATTTTGCTAGGCAGCACGGCACAGCTTTTATTTTGAGCAGGCACAAATTCGCAACAAAATTCACTGATTGACTAACGTAAACGCTGATAAATCTCTTCAGCAAGGGATTTTGAAATACCCTCCACCGTCATTAGATCTTGAATACTAGCCTCTTCAACTCCCTTAATTCCACCGAAACGTGTCAACAACCGTTGGCGACGCTTCGGACCCACACCTTCAATCTCTTCGAGGCGAGAAGTTTGGCGCGCTTTAGCACGTTTAGCCCGCATCCCTGTAATCGCAAAACGATGTGCCTCATCACGAATTTGCGCAATCAACATAAGCGCCGCCGATTCTTTTCCCAGTTCTTTTGCTTCCCGACCATCGACAAAGACCAAGGTTTCCAGCCCAACGCGGCGCCCCTCGCCTTTAGCGACACCAACAATTAAGCTGAGATCTAAACCATACTCCACGAACACTTGACGCGCTATTTCGACCTGACCTTTACCACCATCAATCAAAACGACGTCCGGCATCACCCGATCTGAATCTTTTGCCTCCACAGCGTTTGTAGCGCACTCTCCACCGTCAACCGCAGAGAAAGCCTCAAATCGACGCTGTAATACTTGACGCATAGCTGCATAATCATCGCCTGGAGTAATCCCCTTGATATTGAAACGACGATATTCGCCATTCTGCATTGCATGGTGGTGAAAAACCACACAAGATGCTTGAGTGGCCTCACCCTGGGTATGACTGATATCAAAACACTCGACCCGTAAAAGACTTAAGTCTTCAATTTCAAGTTCAAGCACGTCCACCAATGCACGTGTGCGCAATTGCTGCGCCCCTTGCTCAGTCAACGCGCGCGCAAGCGATAACTTTGCACCCTTGATCGCCATATCCAACCACGCGCGCTTCTGCTCCTGAGGTTGATAGCTGCATTGGATCCGGTGACCGCTTTGCTCCATTAATGCCAGCATCAATTCCGGATTATCCAGCTCGACATTCATAATCAATTGCGAAGGGATAAACTGATCCACGTAATGCTGCGCTAGAAAAGCAGCAAGAACCTCTCTCTCCATTTCCCCCTCTAAGGCGGCATGCGAATACTCGACCGCTGCAGGAAAATAGGAACGATCACCGAGATGACGACCACCGCGCACCATTGCTAAGTTAACGCATGCTCGGCCACCCTCCACCGCCACCGCCAAAATGTCGATATCTGCGTCGCCGCTGGTTTCCATACTCTGCTGATGCAACACCTTCGACAAGGCGGCCATCTGATTACGCACAAGCGCTGCATTCTCGAATTCTAGACGCGAAGAGAAATCGTACATCTTGCGTTCAAGCGATTGCATAATTTCAGTCGGTCGCCCACGCAAAAAACGCGCCGCATTTTCGACATCAGCTAAGTAATCCTGTTCCGAGATTTTTCCTACACAAGGAGCACTGCATCGCTGAATTTGATGCAAGAGACATGGACGTGTGCGATTCAAAAACACACTATCCTCGCAATTCCGCAGCATGAATATTTTTTGGAGTAACTGCATTGACTCCTTCACCGCCCACGCCGAAGGAAAAGGTCCGAAATATTGATGCTTCTTATCGATGGAGCCGCGATAATAAGTCATGCGCGGCGTAGTTTCGTTCGTTATTTTTAGGTATGGATAGGACTTATCGTCGCGAAACAAAATGTTGTATCGCGGCTTGAGTGCTTTAATTAGATTATTCTCAAGAATTAAGGCTTCCGCTTCGCTTCTAGTGACCGTAGTTTCCATGCGATGAATTTTCTCGACCATCATCGCAATTCGAGGACTACTTAGATTCTTAAGAAAGTAACTGGACACCCTTTTTTTCAGGTCGCGCGCTTTACCAACATACAAAACTTGATCTTGCGCATCAAAATATCGATAGACACCAGGCAAATGCGGTAGTTTCGCCACCAATGCCACTAAAGCTTCACGCACATCAGATTTATCGTTTATTTTTGGCATGCTTTCGCACCAGACTCGAGGACAACAAAAGCCACTGCATATTCATGCTCATCCGAAAGTGTAATATGGGCGTGTAGATCACGCTGCTCGAACCAAGCACTTAACTCTGTCCCAAAAACAAAGATCGGACGGCCGTTTTCAGAATTTAACACCTGCACTCCATGCCAACTTAATGGTGCACGAAATCCAGTGCCCATCGCCTTTGATAGCGCCTCTTTTGCTGCAAAACGTGTAGCCAGATATCGGACTGCTTTGGTGAAATTTGGCTGGCTGCGAGAATTAAAAATAGCAAACTCTTCACGCCCAAGTATCTTCTCCGCAAACCTACCTTCGCGTTTTTGCAATGCTTCTTCCATTCGAGCGATACGAATGATGTCAGTACCGACGCCAAAAATCATTTCTCATCCAGTTAATTAACGCGATCCGAGGCGCGCCTTCACCATCAACGCCTTCATGTCTGACACAGCCTTATTCCACCCGACAAAAACAGCTTGAGCGACAATCGCATGACCAATATTGAGTTCAGAAATCCCGGGTAATGCTGCAATTGCCTGAGTATTAGTGTAATGCAGCCCATGACCGGCATTCACTTTCAAGCCAAGCGTAACTGCATAATCAACTGCTGAAGCGATACGCCGCAACTGATCATTCGCCTCAGTATCATTATGTGCATCGGCATACTTACCTGTATGTATTTCAATTACTGTGGCGCCAGTATTTTTTGCCACTTCAATTTGATTGTTGTCAGCATCAATAAACAGGCTCACGCGAATTCCTTCCGCCTGAAGTTGCTCGGTCGCAGCTTTCACTTCATCGAAATAACGCAGTACATCAAGCCCGCCTTCCGTTGTGACTTCCTCCCGTCGCTCAGGCACTAAACAAACATCTTGGGGGCGCACCCGGCAGGCGAAATCAATCATTTCTTTTGTTACAGCAGCTTCTAAATTCATGCGTGTTCGAAGCTCTGGACGAATTCTCAACACATCTGCATCTTTGATGTGCCGACGATCTTCGCGTAAATGCAAAGTAATGCAATCTGCGCCAGCTTCCTCTGCCATCAACGCGGCCTGAAGCGGATCTGGATAGTTAGTACCACGAGCATTACGCAAAGTGGCGACATGATCGATGTTGATGCCCAGATCGATGATCTGTGTTTGCTGATGAATATTCATAATTTCTGTAAATCGATTAAGATTTGACGTGTTTTGAGCGCCTGTCCATGCAAGTGGTGGTGCAGTAAAAAACGCATTAGTTGCTTACTTTGAGACTGTGTCACGGGGTCAGAATAAGATCCGCTCTCCATATCAATTAGCGTCTTGCCCAATATTTTAGGAACAGTATCAGATTCAAAGGCAGCACGCACACCAGAACTGGGGTCAAGCACATACCATTTTTCAGTTTGAACTCTCGTACCACTTTGATGACAAGTTGTAATATCACCCATCAAACCTGACTGCTGCAGCAATACTAATTCAAACTTGCGCAATGCAATCGTTGCGCTCTCCCCGTGAGCTAGTTGGTTAAGTGTGGCAACATAATGATCGAACAGGACCTGAGATGCTTCATGACGCAAAAGGAATTTGGTCAGAAGCTCATTCAAATAAAAACCACACAGCAACGCCGACTTTTCCAAGGGAAGCATGCCGCCGACCCATTCAGCTCCAGTTAAGGTACGCACCTCTGCTTTTCCACTCCAAGCAACAGTAAGAGGTTGGAAGGTTTGCAGTACGCTTCGAAGCTTTGAATGTGGTCGCTTCGCCCCTTTCGCAACCAGAGAAACCCGCCCAAAATCGCGGCTGAAGAGGTCGATGATCAGGCTGGTTTCCTTATAGGGATAGGAGTGCAAAACGAAACCCGGTTGATGAGTAACGCGTAGCTCTTTACGCTGCACGCGTTTTGCGGGAGCTACCGAAAGTAATCCTGGAGCTAATTGAGGAACGATCTCGATTTCGTCTATTGAGATCTCGATGTCTTCAATTTCCAATTGATCGCCTTCGTTATTTTGATGGTGTTGCGAACTAAACTTTATTCGTAACCGTACGCGCGCAACCCGGCTTCATTGTCGGCCCAACCCGATTTAACTTTCACCCAGATTTCAAGATAAACTGGTCCACCAAAAAGCTTTTCCATATCTTGACGTGATTGCGTAGAAATGTCTTTCAGACGAGCTCCTTTATTTCCAATCACCATGGATTTATGGCCGTCACGATCAACTAGAATCGCCACAAAAACACGCCGTAGATTACCTTCTTGTTCAAACTTCTCAATCAACACCGTGCTCGTGTATGGCAACTCATCACCAACAAAACGAAACAATTTTTCGCGAACGATTTCAGTCGCTAAAAACTTTTCACTTCTATCAGTGATATCGTCTTCACCAAAAATTGGATCATTCAGAGGCAAATATTTCCGCGTCTCTTTCTCAAGATTTTCAAGTTGAAACTTAAGAGTCGCAGAAACTGGGACGACCGCGGCAAATGGGAATAATGCCATCACCTTTTGCGCAAAAGGCATCAAAATAGCTTTATCTTTAACACGATCCGATTTATTAATCACCAAGATGCAAGGAACGTTCTTGGGCAACAGGTCAATCACTTGTTGATCTGCAGCGCCAAAAGTGCCTGCCTCAATGATAAACAGGATCACATCAGAAGCCATCAGTGTATTAGTCACCGTCCGATTCAAGGTGCGATTCAAAGGGTTAGAGTGTCGCGTTTGAAAACCAGGGGTATCGACATACACGTACTGCGTATTATCTTTGGTTTGAATACCCGTAATTCGATGGCGGGTTGTTTGCGCTTTACGCGAAGTGATACTGACTTTTGCACCGATTAGAGCATTCATCAAGGTTGACTTACCGACATTCGGCCGACCAACGATTGCGATATAGCCGCAACGAAACTGATTTTCTTCTGATGGTGAATTCATGCTGTTTTACTCTTCGGTGTATCGACCACAACAACATCCAAACTCAATTGTGGGTCTGTTCCGTCGTCACTTGACGCTGAACCGGTCGATTGGACTGTTGCAATACCAGCCAATTTCATTTGCGACGTTCTACTCTTGCTTTTTCGTCCTGTTGGGGTCTTAGCTAATAACGCCACCGCAGTATCCAATGCCAGCTTAGCAGCAGCTTGCTCTCCCGCTCGACGACTACCACCCGTACCGAAAACTTGAATTTCCAACTTTGGCACTAAGCACTCGATTTCAAACTCTTGATTGTGAGCTGCACCATGAGTAGCAACGACATTGTACTGAGGAAGTGCAATTTTTTTGCTTTGCAAGAATTCTTGCAACAGCGTTTTAGCATCCTTGCCTAATGTGGTTGGATCAACAGACACTAAAATAGGCGTGTAGAGTGCCTTGATTACCGTACGTGCTGCGTCAAACCCAGCATCAAGATAAATTGCGCCAAAGAGAGCTTCTAAAGTATCTGCAAGAATTGAGGGGCGACGAAAACCACCGGACTTCAATTCCCCTTCTCCTAAGCGCAAAAATTGCGACAACTCCATCTTCTGCGCAATTTCAAATAAGGACTGTTGCTTTACTAAGTTTGCACGAACTCGAGAAAGATCACCTTCATCGATACGATCGAATGTCTCAAACAATATCGAGGCGACAACACAGTTAAGAATTGAGTCGCCCAAAAATTCAAGACGCTCATTGTGCATAGTACTGTGGCTACGATGTGTTAACGCCTGCTGCAAAAGTGCAACATCCTTAAATTGGTGTCCTAACCGTTTTTGCAGCAATTGTTCATTCATACGATCTACTAATCAATTTTCTTGGACTTGAATTTATTTTTCTGAGTAGTGCCTTCATACTCCAACAACAAACTTGCAGGGCCCGCTAATGGAATCTTCTTAGTGTAATAAAAACTCACTTCGTATCCAGTCTCATCTTTTTCAATAATCAGATCATGTCCTTTTATTGAAGAAATATAAGCAACTTCTGCTTGTTTATCGAAAGATTTCTGGATGTCGGTCGCGCTATTTCCACTTGCTTTTGCAGTGATAATCGCCCGTTTAACCGCCATAAATTCCATCACCGTTGGCGTTACCTTTGCCGCAATTAACACAAAAATGCCGATCAATCCTAATAAAAAGATCAAGCCAACAACTGACATGCCGCGCTGCTTCGCTTTCATTAACAACGTATATTCTTGTGTCATTTCGTCTCTCCGCATCATTTAAAGCTACCAATTCTCTTCAAATCGCCGAAATTCATCCAAACAAAGAAGGCTTTACCAACAATGTTTTGATCCGGCACGAAACCCCAATAGCGACTGTCCATACTATCATCTCGGTTATCGCCCATCATAAAGTAATGACCTTCAGGCACTTTACAGGTAAAACCTAAAGAGTCGTAACTACATAACTCTGACATCGCGAATTGCGGCGTTGGGAAAATCGAGGCACTGACAGCATCATTATTCAAGATACGATGTTCTACGCCAGATAAGTTCTCTGAAAACTGTTTCGAGTACCTTAATTCTGCACCATCATGCAAAAATTCGGCGTTATCAACGTAAGTCACCGGTTTTCCATTGATTGTCAGTCGTTTTTCTTGATAGGAAACGATATCCCCAGGCACACCAACCACCCTCTTAATATAGTCTAAACTCGGGTCCTTTGGATACTTAAATACCATCACGTCCCCGCGTTGCGGATGATTCATTTCGATGATCTTGGTGCCTACGATCGGTAGACGTATCCCATAGGTAAATTTATTCACCAAAATGAGGTCTCCCACATGCAATGTGGGTAGCATCGACGCCGATGGGATCTTAAATGGTTCAAACAAAAAAGATCTCAAGACAAAAACCAGGGCAATCACCGGAAAAAAACTACCTGAATACTCGATCCAAGTGGGTTGCTTCAAAAGCGGAGCGAGAAAAGCTTGCTTTTCTTCAAGCGACATCTCATTTTGACGACCGGTCTGATTCAATGCACTCTCAGCCGCCAGTTTTCGACGCTTTGACCACACAAACAAATCCAAGGCCCAAATAATGCCTGTCACTACCATCAACACCAGAAGTATCGAAGCAAAATATTTGACCAAAAATTGAAAATTCATTTCTCTTCCACTTGTAAAATCGCCAAGAATGCTTCCTGTGGAATCTCCACGGAACCCACTTGCTTCATACGCTTCTTACCTGCTTTTTGCTTCTCTAACAACTTACGTTTACGGCTAATGTCACCGCCATAGCATTTAGCTAAAACATTTTTTCGCAAAGCTTTGACGTTTTCACGAGAAATAATATTTGCACCGATTGCAGCTTGAATTGCCACATCGAACATTTGGCGTGGAATAAGCTCACGCATTTTCGCCGCAACAGCACGTCCACGATAGTGCGCATTCGAGCGGTGAACGATGATAGCCAATGCATCAACTTTTTCACTATTGATGAGCATATCAACTTTTACAACGTCGGCGGCACGATTCTCTTTGAACTCGTAATCCATCGACGCATACCCGCGCGAAGTCGATTTCAAGCGATCAAAGAAGTCGAGCACAATCTCCGCCATCGGCATTTCGTAAGTCAATTTCACTTGGCGACCATGGTAACTCATGTCCAATTGAACACCGCGCTTAGATGTACACAAAGTAATCACAGAGCCGACATATTCTTGCGGCATGTACAAGTTCACAGTGACGATAGGCTCGCGAATTTCTTCAATTTTCGATGGATCAGGCATTTTTGATGGATTATCGACTTGGATAACCGTACCATCACCAAGCACGACCTCATACACGACTGTAGGCGCAGTCGTGATTAGATCCATGTCAAACTCACGTTCAAGACGTTCCTGCACAATCTCCATATGCAGTAAGCCCAAGAATCCGCAGCGGAACCCGAAACCCAAAGCCTGTGATACTTCCGGCTCATACATCAAGGCGGCATCATTCAACTTCAACTTTTCAAGTGAATCACGTAAGGCATCATATTGATTAGCTTCAACCGGAAATAAACCAGCAAAAACCTGAGGCTGAACTTCTTTGAAACCCGGCAAAGGTTCTTTCGACGGTTTGGCAACCGTGGTAATGGTATCGCCAACTTTTGCCGCTTTGAGCTCTTTAATCCCAGCAATAATGAAACCTACTTGACCTGCCGACAATTCACTACGAGATAATGATTTCGGCGTAAATACGCCAACACTCTCAACCAGATGTTGCGCTTCGGTCGCCATGAACAAGATTTTGTCTTTTGGTCGCAAAGTTCCGTTGACGATACGAACCAACATTACAACACCAACATAGTTATCGAACCAAGAATCGATAATCAAGGCCTGAAGCGGCGCGTCCGGATCCCCTTTCGGAGCCGGCACTTTTTGGATCAGCGATTCGAGAATATCGCGCACACCAAGACCTGTCTTTGCCGAACAATGTACGGCATCACTCGCGTCGATTCCGATTACTTCCTCAATCTCTGAACTTGCATTAGCAGGATCCGCTGACGGCAAGTCGATCTTATTCAATACAGGGACAACCTCGACCCCCAATTCAATCGCGGTATAACAGTTAGCAACGGTCTGAGCTTCAACTCCCTGTGATGCATCGACAACCAATAATGCACCTTCACATGCGGAGAGTGAACGACTCACCTCATAACTAAAGTCGACGTGACCTGGCGTATCGATCAGATTCAAATTGTAGATCTCACCATCCAGTGCCTTATACTGGAGCGCAGCTGTTTGTGCCTTAATGGTAATACCACGCTCTTTCTCGATATCCATCGAATCAAGTACTTGCGCCTCCATTTC
>CANHZI010000165.1 GCA_947464955.1 Oxalobacteraceae bacterium | reverse complement strand
TCTTGAGGTTCGGAGAACGTCGACTTTTATCAATCAGCGCTTCAACACCACCTTCGTTCGCCAGCTCTTGATAGCGATAAAAAGTGTCGCGTGAAACACCCATGACTTTGCACGCTCGGGACACATTGCTCAGTTCCTCTGCTAAATTGAGCAAACCGGCTTTATGTTTGATGATAGGGTTGTTAGTATGTAGCATAAGAGTTACCTTTCTTTGGTTTAGTAGGATTCGACACCCATATCTAAACCGGTAACTCTCATCTTTTCAAGTCGATGTGTCAGATCGAGTCTGAACTAATACATCTAATGCGAACAAGTGTTTCCTTGTGTCACTATTTGTTCTAAATTCGTGGTTTTTGGGGTTTGCGTTCCCCTTAAGCTTGATTGTTTGTAGTTAGTCTATGTTTTTGCCTCTAATCTTCAATTTGTTTGCCTTGTTTTCCTGTAAAAATGCACAGGATCTCCAAAGCAAATCGCATCAACCAGCAATATGTTGAGAAAACCGTGCTCAAGACTTTATTAAGTATCGCTTTCAAGAGCGATGAAAAACCGCACATCGTTATGAACGAAGACGGCGCGATAGATAAGCGTTTCGCTTGGTTGCGCCCCGTGATTGAGCTGTTCCCCTTGGGCAGAAAGCATCGTTACTACCCGGGTCATAAATCAGAAATTGTGTTCGACACCATGGTGCTTGCTTATCGGGTCAATGGCCACTTTATTTACAGCATGAACGCGATTGACACCAATGCTGACGGTGACCCGGCATTTTTCAAAATTGGATCGAATGGTGAACGGCTGCACGTATCGCAACTGCAGAATTTTGAACTGGTTGTGCCCGATACCTCGGATCTCGAACGCCATCTTGACTACGAACGCCGTGCGGCCCTCGGCCGCGGACGGCAATTCGATGTTGGTAATACGATCTCTCTTTTGTCGTCGCAAGCAGGACGAGGGGCCTCTGTCGTCGATACCGTCGTGAATGAACATATCACGCTTGATCAAGGACCTTATGCGCATCGAAACCTGATTTGCTTGATGCCAAATGTCGAGACCATGAGCATTACCGATCAACGCGGTAAATCTCGTGTAAAAACTGATGTTCCTGTGTTGCTGGCCGAGGCAAACGGTCCTTGGCTCGGCGCATGGAAAATCATCGATATTTCCGAGCACGCGATACGGGTGCAATTGCATGGTGATGCTGAGGAAAATCATGATGCATTCGTGTTACCTGTGCATAGCGGGGTCTCAGTGCTGGTGCAAATCGCAAAGACCGAACAACAATTCCAATTGAAGGGCTATGTGATGCGACGCTTTCCAAAGGCACGGGTAATACGCCTATCGACCATACTGCGAGAAGATAAATATCAAAGTTTTGGGCCCTTTGATCTATTTGAATTGAAAGCAGCGCTACTCAATCACTGAGGGCAATTGGTTTATTGCGCGGTGATGAGTTTGGCTTGAAGCAGCCAATTGCGTAGGCGTTGCACCCGTTGTGCAGGGGCCGGATGGCTACGGCTTTCGAAGTTCGGATAAGCGCTCTGCTTGCGCAGTTTGACGAAGAACGACAGCAGGCCTTGCGCCGGGTATCCCGCCTGTAAAGCCAATTGCATGCCCTTGATGTCTGCTTCGAATTCCTGCTGCTTTCCAAGTTGGGCTAAGGCACTCACTAGGATATCGTCATCGTCAACCGCGGTTTCAAACTCTTCAAAACTTTTCTGCTGCCAGCTTGGAAACAGGCGTAAAGCCTCGACGTCTTCGGCGTAGTGATGCAATAACAAGGCATGCGCCATTTCGTGGGCAATGAGCATCGCTAACTCTGTGTCATTGAGTCCTAAGTCATGCACTTGGCGACGGCTGATAATGAGCTTGCCACCAGCCATACAAAAGGAAGCTTCATCTTCTTGGTCGTTGCTGTGTATCTCCCATTGCCAGTTTTTGCTGCTTGGATAGTCATGTTCCGCCTGAGTGGCAAGCTTGCTCGTGATGCGATGGAGACGTGTAACGAACAGCGCATCGGTGTCGAGCAATTGCCCTTGTTGTAATTCGCTGACTTTTTTCAAGTATTTTTTGTGGGCACCGTGCGCCACCAGTTCGACGCTGAGTTGCCATTTTGCTTCCGACTCAGGATGGACTTGCCTAGCGGATGCCTGCGGTAAGCAGAGCGCAAGGCAGAACATCAAGAGAAATGGACGAAGGCGAATCATATGCGAAAGAGAGTTGGTGCTCGAATTGTCGTAGCTCGGTAAGCTGTCTAGAGCTTAAAGCATTTTGTGCGATACGCAATGACGGTGTTGACATGGAAAGACTGTTCGCTTTTGCTTGAAAGTGTTCGCAAGCGCACACGTCGGACACCAAACTGGCATCGCCTGTGGAAAATTTAATGATTAAATTCAATGACTTATGATGATCGCTGAGTCTGGCATGAAATCTGCATTATGTTGAATATTCATGCCGCACTTCGGAGTTCATCATGCTCAAACGTATTCAAAAATTCTTTTCATTTAAGCAGTTTATTCAGACTTTGGCGACGGTATTGCTGGGTGTGATTGCTTTTGCGTTCGCCATGAAGGCATGGATGGAGACCCATCCAGATGCAAGTCGAGAAGACAAAACGCCAACAGTTGATGTGATTTTGATTCATAGCGGAGAGGCCAAAATCGTTAAGGCAAACTGGCGTAGTTTGGCGGCGTTAGTCGCTAAAGTTGATTGCGTTTGAGCCTTGCTGTCCGGCCTTTGAATTCAAGCAGAGATCGCTACTTGCGATGTATTTGTTTTTTCGGTTATCGTGAAGACGCGTGCCGCACGGCCACCGATAAAAACAACATCACATCACACATAAAATGATCACTGCGCTTCAAACCAAAAAGACCTTGCTGTCCATTTCCGTTTCACTGAGCCTCTCTGCCCTCATTCTTACAACTAGTTCTCCTGCTTATTCCGCTCAACAAGATTCTGCACGGAAAACGCCAGTCATTACCGGCAGTGGTGGTGCTGTTGCCACCATTAATGAGCACGCTTCACAATCGGCGATCGATATTCTGAATCGGGGTGGCAATGCGATCGATGCCGCAGTTGCTGCTGCAGCAACCTTGGGCGTCACCGATCCATTTAGTTGCGGCATCGGTGGTGGTGGCTTCATGTTGATTTATCTGGCGAAAGAGAATCGTTTTATCACCCTCGATCATCGTGAAACAGCACCTGCAGGTTTTCGATCCGATGCCTTTATGCGTGACGGCAAAGCAGTCGCTTGGGAAGAAGCGGTAAATAGTGGCATGTCTGTGGGCGTGCCTGGCACGGTGCGTGGCTGGGATGAAGCATTGACGCGTTATGGTCGTATGTCGTTCAAACAGGTATTAGCGCCAGCGATACAAGTGGCAGAAAAAGGTTTTGCGGTCACACCTATTTTCCATCACTTAAATCAGGGGGCACTTGAAAAGTTTGCGCGCTACACCTCAAGTAGTGCGCTCTACCTACATCAAGGTAAAGCTTTGCCGGTTGGCTTTCATTTCAAGAATCCTGATCTCGCCAACACTTATCGACTGATTGCCAAAGCGGGTGTCAATGGATTCTATCGCGGACCTATGGCGCACAGTATTGTGCAAACAGTCAATCAACCGCCAGTGAAAGCGGGCGTTCAAGTTGTGGCTGGCAATATGACTTCAGCCGATTTACAGAACTACGAGGCGCGCTGGCGTTTGCCAGTGCGTAGCACCTACCGTGGCTATGATTTGGTCAGCATGGGTTTGCCAAGTAGTGGTGGTATTACGGTCGCAGAAGCTTTAAATATTCTGGAAAATTTTGAGACCAAGGGCATGTCGCGTCAACAGATTGAGCACCTTTATATTGAAGCAGCACGCCTTGCTTTTGCCGATCGTAATGCGTATTTGGGAGACCCTGAATTCGTCGATGTGCCGCTTGCCGGTTTGCTAGACAAAGCATATGCCAAACAACGTGCAGCGATGATTGCGAGCGATCGAGCGATGTCACGGGAAGTTGCGGCCGCAGCAGGCGATCCCTATTTGTTCCAGAATGATGTCAGTGTCACTTTGCGTCCACAGCCTAAGCCAGTTCAATTACAAGAAGAGCGCAAACACACGACCCATTTAACCGTGAGTGATAAGGACGGCAATATCGTTGCCTACACTTATACCATTGAGGATTGGGGTGGCAATGGCATGGTCGTTCCGGGTTATGGCTTCTTACTCAATAATGAGTTAACCGATTTTGACTTCACACCACCGCATCCGAATATTCCAGAAGCAGGGAAGCGTCCGCGTAGCAGTATTGCGCCCTTTATCGCGATGAAGAATGGCAAACCGGCTTTCACGATCGGTAGCCCCGGTGGTTCGACCATCATTACAACTGTCTTGCAGAGCATCGTCAATTATGTCGATATGCAAATGCCGATGCCTCAGGCAATTGCAGCGCCACGTTTATCTGAACGTAATGAACCGAAAACGCAAGTTGAGCCGAGTTTCATGAATTCGGCACAGGCGACGGGATTAGAACGCAAGGGCCACAGTTGGTACATTGATCAAAGCGATCCTGAAATCGGCGCTGCGAATGCTTTGGTGTTTCATGCCGATGGTACTGTCACCGCGGTGAGTGAGACACAGCGCCATGGCGTTGGTAGCGCCAAGGTGCAAAGGAAGGCACATTGACAGGATTGCCATCAATTGAAAATAACGTTAAGCTTTTGCTACGCCAGCATGCTGTGAAGCATAGCTGGTCAAACAATTGAAGTTAAAAATAAAGGGAAAACATGGAAATCGCTGGCGTACAAGGTGGTGGTTATAGCCCATCACGTGAGAAATTTATCGGCCGTACATTCAACCATCTAGGGGCAGCTATTGTTGGCTTCACCTTGCTTGAATGTGCGTTATTTATGAGCGGCATTGCTGAGAGCTTGGCACGTGCAATGACCGCTTTGCCTTGGTTGGCCATTATTGGTGCGTTTATGTTGGTGGGCTGGTTGGCGACACGCACAGCGCATTCTGCAACGAGCAAAGGTGCACAATATGCAGCCTTAGTGGCCTATGTGGTTGCTGAAGCTTTGTTGTTTGTGCCGATCTTGTTCATCGCTAATTCTATGGCGCCAGGCATGATCACCAATGCCGCAGTGGTCACGCTGGTGGCGACTGGTGGTCTGATTGCGGTTGCTTACACTTCACGTAAAGACTTTAGCTTCCTGGGCAGCGTCTTGAAATGGGGCGGTATCTTGGCTTTGGTGTTGATTGTATGCGGCGCTATCTTCGGCTTCCAATTGGGTTTATTCTTCTCAGTAGCAATGGTCGGTTTAGCAGGTGCAGCGATTTTGTACGATGCCTCCAATATCTTCCATCACTATGATGAAGATCGTTATGTCGGCGCGGCTTTGGAATTGTTTGCATCAATCGCGATGATGTTCTGGTACGTATTGCGTATTTTTATGAGCCGTGACTAATTCTGTTCCGCTTGAATGAGCCGAATTTGACGGTGCGCAAATAAACGCTCGTGCACCTGATTAAAATCAGCCAGTGTTGGGTCTTCTGATCTACACTGGCTTTTTTCTTGTCTGTGCTCTTTGTTTGCCTTGCAGATTGGTGAAATTCATTCAGCGAACAGGATCAATTCGTGCGCAAACTCCCTCTTATTCACCCGCAACATCCGCATGCCACCGCTCATCATAAACGCGGCGTGGCATCGCGTTTCGCGCAATTTCGGCATAAAGGCGCGGGTGCGATTGCGGCATTCTTGGCGGTACTCGGCCCTGGGCTGTTAGCCGGTTTGTCCGATGATGATCCTGCTGGCATCACGACCTATTCGGTGCTCGGTACCGATTTTGGCTACCGCTTACTGTGGATTATTCCATTCTCGACCATCTTGCTCGTACAGTTCCATATGCTCGCGGTACGCATCGGCGCGGCAACCGGAAAAGGTTTTGTCGCCGTGATTCGTCAGCATTGGGGTAAGTTCTGGGGCTATGCCGCTGTAGTGGGATTGTTGTTTGCTAACTTCGGTACCATTTGCGCAGAATATGCTGGCATCTCGGCTGCATTAGGGCTGATACAAGTGCCCGCGTGGCTTAGTGCGCCGATTGCAGGCGCATTGATTTGTGCGGTGGTGATCTTCGGATCGTTTCATCGCGTTGAACGCATCTTATTGCTGATCTCTGCCAGTCTGGCTTTGTATATCGTTGACGGCATACTCGCCGCACCAGATTGGTCGGCGGTCGTGCACCAATCCTTGATACCGCATTTCCCGACTGACCATGCTGGCTGGGTGGCAATTGCCGCAACCCTAGGGACGACGTTAGCGCCGTGGGGGCTCGCCTTTATTCAGTCCTATGCCGTCGATAAGAAAATCACAGTCGCGAATTTGAAGTGGGAGAGAGTTGATGTTGTGATTGGTTCTATCTTGACTGGCGTTATTGGTCTCGCGATCGCAGTTGCTTGTGCGGCGACATTGAATAAATCAGGTATTCATATCGTCGATGCCAGTGACGCCGCGGCGGCTTTGAAACCCTTGGCCGGTTCTTTCGCAACCATCTTATTCGGCGTCGGTTTACTTGGGGCTTCCTTATTGGCAGCGGCTATCGTGCCACTCGCAACAGCCTATTCGATTGCTGAGGGTATAGGTGCGCCCGCTTCGCTCGATTTGGATTCTAAACATTTTCAATTTTTCTATGCCGCTTTCGTGGTGTTGACGGTGGCCGCGGCGAGTGTGGTGTCGATTCCGGGTTTGCCTTTGATCCCTTTGATCTACTCCAGCCAAGTGGTGAATGCGGTGTTACTACCCTTGCATGCGATTGCATTGTATTTATTGGCGAGCAATACACAATTGATGGGCGACGCAGCTATTGGCCTTAAGAATCGCGTCGTCGTCATCTTTAGCATATTGTTGATTCTCGCTTGCGTTGCCGCCTTAGCGCTGTAATTCCTTGATGCTTGTTGCATCGTTCTGACAAATGCGCTGAAATTGATCGCCCACTTTGTTTTGTCACGAATTTGTCATATTCGGGATTTAAGCTGTCAATGCAAAAAAAGAGAAATGAAAAAAACTAAAAACAACAATAAAGGAGAAATACCATGTTCAAACAATTGAGCAATAAAGTAAAACAAACTTGGATCAACTATCGTTATCAACGTCATCTGCAACGCTCACGCTTTCGGCCTCAACTTGAAGATCTGCCCCCTGGGCTTTTCGAACATTGGCAACAATGCGCACCACAAGAATTTCATGGCATCCCACGGGATGCCATTTTTTTTGTCCGTGCAGCCGAGGGCTTGATGATGTTCTTCGATTTTGTCAGCCACAGCGACCGGCCCTGCGGCCTACCATCGAAAGCCGCAGACTCGGTATGGCATGCTTGGTTGACGCTGCCGCAAGCAGAACAGCGTGGTTTGCAAATCGAGCGTTTTTGCCAACGCCACTTCGGCTGCGAGATTCCTCATCTTGAAGCTGAGCGCATGCCAGTGCCAATCTCAGATGCCTTAGCGAACACCTTGGTGGCAGCGCGTATTCGTGTCAGACGCGACCCTGCAGGCCCTTACTTGCCGCTGCTGTTCCGTTTAGATCACAGACTCAAAATGCCGCATGGGTTTGCCTACCTTGTCAAAAACTATGGAGTTGGTTTACAAGACATGGATAGTCAAGGGCGGGCGATTGGAAGAGTAAGCTTCCCCGCCGCACTCGACCCCTTCTACCTGTTGTCCGTGGGGCTCATTAGTCAAAGCGCGTTTGATGCCTATCGCACAGAAAAGAATAAACACGATGCGGCTAGCTTATCAGGTTCCGGCTCTTCTTGCGGCAGCTCTTCAAGCTGTGATGCAGCTGATGGCGGCTGTGCTGATGGTGGTAGTTGCGGAAGTTCCTGCGGCGGCGGTTGCGGTGGCGGAGGCTGTGGTTCCTAGGTTAAGATAAGGCTAGGCCAAGCTAGTCACCTCACACTCCATGAACGCGCCCGACTATTTCGAACAGATACAACAAAGTTTTATCTCCCATGCACGCCCCGAAAATATGGCCGGTATGGAGGCGTATATGCTGCATCAGTTCTCATTCCTTGGCATCAAAACCCCTGAGCGTCGGCAGTTAATAAAAGAGCTTGGACGCCCGATGTTTAAAGCAGAACAAGTCATACAACTGGCGCAAGCTTTGTGGGGTTTGCCTTATCGAGAGTATCACTACGTGGCGATTGATACCTTAGCGCGTCACAAAAAAGTCTTACAAGTCGACCATGTACCCGCTCTGATGCGTTTGGCGCAAACACAGAGCTGGTGGGATAGTGTCGATGGTCTCAATGCAGTCATTGGAGATATCTTATTGTTGGCGAAGTTACGCGGCGAAGCAGCGCATGAGCTAATGGATCAAGCACTCCATGATGAGGACATGTGGTTACGACGGATGGCGATGACGCACCAATTGGGGTGGCGTCTGCATACCGATGCACCGCGCTTGGCACAATACGCCACTGCCTTAGCAGATGAAAAGGAATTCTTCATACGCAAAGCCATAGGTTGGGCGTTTCGCGACTACGGTCGTTGGAATCCGCACTTTGTCCGCGATTTTTTTGCCGGAAGCGAATCACGCTTCTCGAACCTGACTGTGCGCGAAGCACTCAAACATCTCGCCACCTAAGAAGTTATTCGCCGACAGCGACCGCAGTCTCTGTTGCTTCTTTGGGTTCGAGTCGAAGATTTTCTATCGATACCTCACCACCACAATGCGAGCAGCGTTGGCCTGCCTTCGTGATGTGACCGCAAGTGAGATGGCGCAATTGATTGGGGGCAGCTTCTGCGCAGGGGAAGTAGTCTTCACTGTAACGCATCATCTCTAACAGCATAGGCATCATGGCATAACCGGCGCGTGCCAATTTGTATTCATAGCGCACAGGGCGTTCTTGATACGGCACTTTCTTAATCAAGCCAGCATCGAGCATGCGTTGCAGACGATTGGTCAGGATATTGGTGGCAGCGCCACATGCTTTTTGTAACTCATCAAACTTGTGAGGGCGTTTAAACATCTCACGCAAGATGAGCAAAATCCATTCATCACCGACTAAACGAGCGGTGCGCGCTAAGGGGCAGGCGATGCTATTGGTCGCTACTTCCGCTTTCTTGGGCATGATAATTCCTGTTATTTTGCAAATAGGTCGGCGAAGTTTTTTGCTGTCGCTGATACTGAATGATTCTACACACTTGCAAAATGAAAGTCTATGCTATATGATGTCTCCAGTTACTTGCATTTTGCAAGTAACATGTCAAAGGCGATCTGTTTTTGTGACCCAATCGCCTGGTCGACCACAGCAGAAATCAAGGATACAAAAATTTCTGGCTTTGGCTAAATTTTCACTTTGATAGGGAATTACCATGAAAAACATCACAACTACAGCTATCTTCGCTTTATCCATTATTGCTACACCGCTCTTTGCACAACAAGCCGGCAATCAAAATGATGATAAAAACACAGCAAAAACGACTGCGCGCATCGAACAGGTGCAACTCAAGAATGGCCCTTTGGCTGATTTCTATGAGTTGGTGTCG
>CANHZI010000164.1 GCA_947464955.1 Oxalobacteraceae bacterium | reverse complement strand
TTTGTTTATTTAAGTCTCGTGACCGACATCTATTCAAAAAAGATCGTCGGGCATCATGTTCATGCCAGCCTGCAAACGGAGGAAGTGAGTGTGGCCTATCGACGTGCATTACGTAGTAAAAGTAGCATGTCCGATCTAATACACCACTCAGATCGAGACATTCAATACTGCTCTACTTATTACCAACAATTACATGAAAAATTCAAAGTGCGATGTTCAATGACAGATGGATACGATTGCTATCAAAATGCTGTAGCTGAGCGGGTGAATGGAATTCTCAAGGGAGAGTTCTTATTGAATACGCCGGCAAATCTTGCTGAAGCACGAAAGCTTATTGCACAATCCATTCAAATCTATAACAACGAACGGCCCCACTCAAGCCTGAAAAACAAAACGCCCGATGAGGTTCATCGGGCGTCTTTGCAACACTTTTAGTTGTCAATTTATTTTAGGACTGGACACGCGTATTTTAATCATTGACCCAAGTCAAGCCCGCCCTCACGGTTTGACGCCAAGCGTGTTATTGTGTCGTCTACACGTTTTGCACGATTAATTGACCAGCATGTCAGAAAAGTTTATTCCGATTAAAGCAATATCTGCTACTAGCAACGGCATTCGACATTGGCCGGCTCCAGACAATATTGTGACTAGCGCCGGCGAATCACGCGATCGACTGCAACGCCCCCTACGCGATCTTCGAATTTCGGTAACGGATCGCTGTAACTTTCGCTGCACCTATTGCATGCCCAAAGAGGTATTCACCAAAGACTACCCTTATCTTTCACATTCGGAGCTATTGAGTTTCGAAGAGATCACCCGTAGCGCCAGCATTTTCGTGCAGCATGGGGTCAGAAAGATTCGCTTAACTGGCGGCGAACCTTTGCTGCGTAAAAATATTGAAGACCTGATTGCCATGCTCGCCGCCCTGCGAACGCCTGAAGGTGAGGCACTTGACCTAACACTCACCACCAATGGTTCACTTCTGCGCAAGAAAGCACAGGCGCTGCGTGCAGCTGGCTTAACTCGCCTCACCGTTTCACTTGATGCCTTAGATGACAAGATCTTCAAGCAGATGAACGACGTCGACTTCCCTGTAAGTGATGTGCTCGACGGTATTCATGCGGCCAATCAAGCTGGTTTCGAGAAGATCAAAATCAATATGGTGGTAAAAAAAGGAGTGAATGAGCAAGAGGTCGTCAGCATGGCCCGTCATTTCAAATCGACGCCACATATTTTGCGCTTTATTGAGTTCATGGACGTTGGCGATTCCAATGCATGGCAAGCACAAGAGGTATTGCGTTCGGACGAAATTATTCGCCTGCTTGAGGCGGCTGGGATGCCTTTGATACAGCTGCCCGCGCAACAATTAGGAGAAACTGCACAACGATATCAGCACCGGGATTGTTCTGCAGAACTGGGATTTATCTCAAGCGTGAGTCATGCTTTTTGCCGCGACTGTAATCGCGCTCGGCTTTCTACCCAGGGCATGCTCTATACTTGTTTATTTGCCAGTGAAGGACATGATTTGCGTGAGCACCTAAGAGCACCATCATACGGCGCTGATAGCGATGCGATCATCTCCACTATCATTGGTCAAATTTGGCAAACAAGGGATGACCGTTATTCCGAATTGCGAGATCAAGCTCGACAAACCGAACACCGCAAGAAGATTGAGATGTCGTATATCGGCGGTTAACAAAAAGACGATAAACGCAAAGGCAATATGATTCAACAGTCAGAAATTACGGGACTTATTCTTGCGGGCGGGCGCGGTATGCGCATGGGTCGCGTCAATAAAGGTCTTCAAGAACTCAATGGGAAGACAATGGTCGCCCATGTCATCGAAAAATTATTGCCGCAGGTAAGTACGATTTTGATCAACGCCAATCAAGATCTTGACCGCTACGCTGAATATGGTTTCCCAGTCATTGCCGACACGATTGCTGACTATGCTGGCCCCCTCGCGGGACTTGAGTCCGCGCTTTCTCAATGCCAGACGAAGTACCTGCTGAGCACACCTTGCGACTCCCCTTTTCTTCCAACAGATCTTGCATCACGCCTCGCTTCTGCTATGACGCGTGATGGATCTCAACTTGCCGTGCCAATCACGCATGAGCTTTTTGAGGGTAAGCTAGAAAAACAAATCCAGCCTGTATTCTGTTTGCTCGAACGGAATTTGCACGAAAGCCTTGCCGACTTTCTGAAGAACGGAGGAAGAAAAATAAGCGATTGGTTCGATCAATTGCGGATTAGTGAGGTTGTATTTGAAAATCACGATGAATTTAGCAATATCAACACCAAAGCCGAATTGGCGGCTCATGCAAAACCACCCGCATCCTAAATATCTGCTATGCCTTCAACACATATTTCATTGAGTACGCTTTTTGATCAACATGCTCAGCCTAGCGGCAATACTTTGTCAGTGAACGCTGCGAAACAGATCATCCAACAGTACATCCGCGCGCTTTCAGATAAAGAGAGCGTGGGCATATTCACAGCCTTAGGTCGAGTATTGGCTGACGACATTGTCTCCACACTCAACGTGCCGCCACATGACAACTCAGCGATGGATGGCTATGCCCTCGCCGGCGAGCAATTGGCACAAGGCGATAGGCTTGAACTCACAGTGGTTGGCGACTCTTTTGCTGGGCGCCCTTTTCAAGGCGCAGTCAATGTTGGTGAGTGTGTCAGGATAATGACTGGTGCAGTAATGCCATTCGGATGCGATACAGTCGTACCGCAGGAGTTAACGACCGCCATCAACAATTCAACTGATATCCAAATGTCGGGACATAAAATCAGTTTTAGTACAACAAAACTTAAGTTAGGTGATAACCGACGCTTTGCAGGCGAAGATTTGGCCGCGAATCAAACAGCCGTTTCGCGCGGACAAAAATTAGGTGCGGCGCATCTTGGCTTAATCGCATCGCTAGGCATCGATCAAGTGAATGTTTATCGCCCTCTGCGTGTAGCCTATTTTTCGACTGGTGATGAAGTACGCTCCGTGGGCGAATCACTCAGCGCAGGAAGCATTTACGACAGCAATCGCTATACCGTCTTCGCGATGCTCAAGAGGCTGGGAATCGATATGATAGACCTCGGTGTGGTACCAGATAATCCAGAGGCCATGGAAGCGACCTTGCGCCAAGCATGTCTTAGTGCTGATGCCATCATCACTTCAGGGGGGGTGTCGGTCGGCGCTGCCGATTACACCAAAGATGTCATGGCGAAATTGGGTGAAGTCGGGTTTTGGACTATAGGCATGCGCCCAGGACGACCCATGGCATTTGGACGAATTAGTCACGATGATAAATCAGCCTATCTATTTGGGCTGCCTGGCAATCCAGTCGCGGTTATGGTCAGCTTTCTCTATTTTGTGCGGGATGCTCTGCTACACATGCAGGGTGCAAAGGTCCCAGCCCTGCTCTTAGTACCAGCTCGCAGCAGTCATAGCATTCGAAAACGCCAAGGCCGAACAGAATATCAACGTGGTATTGCTCGTACAAACTCGGATGGACAGTTGGAAGTAAGCGTCACAGGCTCTCAGGGATCGGGGGTTTTGCGCTCAATGGCGGAAGCTAATTGCATGATTGTGCTACATGATGAGCAAACGGATATTCGCTCCGGTGATATGGTGCACATCCATTTATTTGATGGTTTGCTTGCTTGAAACGATGAGTAAATTGCAAAAATTGCAATAACGACAAGCGCAAACATGTGTCGCTTGCGCGGACGCAAACGTCTGCTTCAATTCTCCCGTATAATTGCAATACAGAAATTTTTCTCGCCGTATTGCCATTTCCTATGTTTAAGCGCTTCCGAGTCTCTATACGCCATCGAGGCGGAGACTACTCCTTTCTACGCGACTTGTTCGTCGCCTGCATTCTAGTCTGTGTTGTTTGCCTCCCAAACATCAGTCAGGCACAAACTCGTGTCCCTCTACTATTTGGTGAAAATAAGAACGAGAAGGGAGAATTCGTACCGATGCCCGAACGCTTCAGTAGAATTTTTCAGTTTATCGAGAAAGATCTCAAGATAAAGTTCGAGCTACAAATGTACCCATGGAATCGTGCTGTCAAAATTGCGAGCACTGAAGGCGGTCTCATTTTTGGGCTAAGCGCCACTCCTGAACGGGAGCAGATTTTTCATTTTTCTGAACCTGCGGCCTACAACTACCTTTGGCTAGTCACACGTAGTGATAAAACATTTGAGTTCAATACGCTCGCAGACCTCAAAGGAAAAACAATCGGGGTTGTGCGCGGCTCAAAATATGGCGGTGATTTCGATGGGCAAAAGAACATACTCTTTAAAGCCGACGACGACATCGACTCCTATGGTGCACGACTACAAAAGGTACTCACGAAGCGGGTTGATGCGATGATCATCGCTAGCCCCCACATCGATGCTAAAGATGTTGAGCTGCACGTGAACGCGATTAAAATCGACGGACGCGACCAACCACCTAGCAAAGCGCGTTTCAGTGTACTCCCTCAAACAGTGCTCAGAGACGGCATCCGTTTTGCGCAACTCAAGGGGCAAAACGATGCATTAGTTGATCGTATTAGCACCTCCGTTAGCAAGTTTTACGCACTCGAATCGCGTAATACTAAGACAAAATTCAATCGCAAATAATCACCATTCACAAGCACGACAAAAGCTTACAAATTTCGACAAAGTTGCGACAGTAAAGCCATTTTTCTGCACTCGATTGCTCCCTATACTCTGGTCTTCATCAAACGGTTCACCGGAGTACATTTTGAAATCTCTAGCATTTAGTTTAGTTGTCGTCGCTCTTCTCAGCGCCTGTGGCGGCAACGATTCACCAAGCGCGGTCAATAAACCTAAAATTACCAGCGTCACAACCGATCAATTAATCTATCGCAAAACGACAGTCATGACGGTTAAAGGCGAGAACCTCTCTGCTGGGTTCAACATGAACAATCCAGCATGCCTCAAAATTACGGAACTAGCTGGCGGTAGCGATACACAAAAAACTTTTAGCTGCAAAATTGTTGGCGTTGGCAGCCAATCATTTGTGATTACGGATAGCGCAGCGAATTCCTTATACGCACAGACCCTCAATATACCTCTGGCGAAACAACCACAAGTGACGATGACAACCAATATGGGGACCGTGGTCTTTGAACTAAATCCAGCCAAAGCACCGATTAGCGTTGACAACTTTCTCAACTACACTGAATCCGGTTTTTACGTAAATAAGATCTTCCATCGCGTTATTAGCAATTTCGTGATCCAAGGTGGTGGCTATACGGCCGACCTGAATTTAGCGACGACTCAAGCTCCAATTAAACTAGAAGCCAATAATGGTTTGAGTAATGTTCGAGGAAGTTTAGCGATGGCGCGTACCGCAGTTGCAGATTCAGCGACATCTCAATTCTTCATTAACGTCATCGACAATGTTTCACTCGACACCAGCAGTGGTGGATATGCGGTGTTTGGCAAAGTCGTGACTGGCCTAGACATTGTTGACAAAATCAAAGCGGTACCGACGAGCACCCGGGGCGGATTGGCTGATGTGCCAAATACTGCGATCGTGATCAATTCTATGGTACAGACGCAATAAAATTAGCGACGAAACTCGCTTCACCTTTTCTCCCTCTTGGGCTGGCTTAATGCCAGCTCTTTTTTTAACTACGCATCGCTAAAAAATCAAACAAGTTGGTGCAAGGTGCGCTAAGCATCAGAAGGATTTAGCGGTATGTGATAAATTAGACGTCAACAACGAAAAACTTGATCGATTTCTGCGTCTAAACCCATCACTGATCCGAACACATCCTATGCTAAACCGACTAAAAACTTCTTTATTTTTGCTCACTGCTTTGTCCATCTCCGCAACCCTTACAGCGTGCAATGAAGACTATGCCCCTATGCCCACCGTCGACAAAGTTGAAGTCGAACGATATCTTGGGAAATGGTATGAGATAGCAGTAATTCCAAATCGATTTCAATCGATGTGCGTGGCAGACACCCGTGCTGAGTATCGCAAAGACGAGAATTCAATCAAGGTGATCAATCGTTGTCGCAAGCAAGATGGAAAAATTGAAGTGGCGGATGGAATTGCCAAAATTGTCGACGGCAGTAACAACGCCAAACTTAAAGTCAGTTTTTTCCGTCCGTTTTATGGTAATTATTGGATATTGGATTTAGACCCGAACTATCAATGGGTTTTAGTTGGTGAACCCTCGCGCAAATATGGATGGGTATTATCACGCAATATGAAGCTAGAACCCGAACAATGGCAGCAGGCGATGAAGACCGCTGAAAAACTCGGATATAAAATCAGCGACTTCAAGCAAAGTCCACAACTAAATAGTATCGACTAGTTCAAATTTTCTGCTCGCCAATCAAAAAGCCCTGTGTGGATCTCTCAACACAGGGCTTTTGACTCACTACCAACCGATCTGACAAGCAATTGCAAGCATGATCAATGCCAATACAAAGTAAATAAGCTGCAATGGAATCATCCATTTTGCCCAGGTGGCCCACGGAATTCTCGCTAAGGCAAGCACGCCAACCGTGATCCCGGAAGTTGGGATCATCGGCGTCGTAAACTCACCAAATTGAAAAGCTAAAACAGCAGTTTGTCGAGACACGCCGACAAGATCAGCCAAAGGCGCCATAATCGGCATCGTCAAAGCTGCTTGACCACTTCCCGAGTGAATAAAAAAGTTAATCACTGATTGAATCACAAACATTTTATGTGCCGCAAAAATTGAGTTTTCCGATTGCACCAACGGCATTAAGTGATACAACATCGTGTCAATAATTTGTGCGTCACGCGCTAAGATCATCGTCGCACGCGCTAATGCGATTACCATTGCTGTCGTGATGAGATCCTTGGCACCATGCATAAAGGCTTCCACGAAACGATCCGCATTCAAGCGCCCAACAATACCAACAGAAATAGCCATGACCAAAAACAAGGCGGCAATTTCGTTCACAAACCATTCATACTTCACCACACCCAAGACCATCACTGCAAGTGTGCCGACGAACATCAACAGTACTGCTTTATGGGTGCCCGTCATGCCTTGAAAGTCGCCAAGGCCATCGTTCCCTAATTGTTTCCGTTTTTCCAAGTCTAGTTCATAGGTGGGGCTCAATTGCGGCTGCGCCTTGATGCGCGCCGCGTACCACATGAGAAATGCAATTGTTAAACTGGTAGCAATCGCCCACACAATTAAACGAAAACCTATCCCTGAGAAAACAGGCACACCAGCGATACCTTGCGCAATGCCAACGTTAAATGGATTCAAAAATGCCGCCGCAAATCCAATCTGCGAGCCAACGAAAGGAATCGCGACACCTGTTATCGAGTCATAACCCAATGCCAGTGCCAAAGGAATAAATATCATCACGAACGGGATCGCTTCTTCCGCCATCCCGAAACTCGCACCACCGAGCGAGAACAAAGTGACGAACACCGGAATAATCATCGCTCGCACCACACGCGAATGGGTATGAGCTTTCGCTACAGCCTTAATCATCGAATCGATGGCTTCTGTTTTTTGCAGAACCGCAAAAGCACCGCCAACAATCAATACGAATCCAATAATTTGCGCTGCCTCGACGAAACCTTTGATCGGCGACATCATTAGATCAACGAAACCTTGCGGATGACTCGCGACTGTCTGGAACGAAGCGGGGTCAACCACCGTTTTACCATTAATGATTTGGGTTGCGTATTTACCTCCGGGCACGAACCACGTGGCTAGGGCAATTAAGGCCATCAGAGCAAATAACAACACGAAAGTGTTGGGCATGCGAAGTTTTTTAAGCATAGTCGTCTCCTGTTATGTATTCTGACTAGGCAGAAAGTAAATTTCCTGTGCGATATGCAAGCTTGCCAGCCACTTTCGCGATTCTGGCACCTGCCTGCACATAGCGACGCGCCACGCGCGCGAACAAAACCCCTGAAACGCTGGCTCGAATCTGAGTCACCTGACTTGTGATGGGATCGATCAAATCCGCCACAACTTCACCCGCCTCGACCAAACTGCCGAGCTCTTTAATGAACACCACGATACCTGCATGCACCGCGACCAAAGGTTCGACACCTTCGAGTGGTGTTGCCACACAAATTGCAGGCGGCGCGACTACTTTTCGTCCTTCTCCAATAGAGATATGGCCTTCGTGTTGGAGGTAAGCGATGATCGCATCAGCATCTTGTTTGGCGAATTCATGATTGACATCAGTCTCACCACGCAATTCAACTGTGAGTGACTGGCAAGCCAAAGGAATCGACTTACTTTCACCAAAATGGTCTTGCAGCTCCCACCAATGGCGTGAGCAAGAATCATCGAAAGGATCGTCACCTGGAAGTTTTGAAACGAGCAGTGCATGTGACTGTAAAAAAGCCGCTAGAGCTAAACCCCGATCAGCTAACGGTGCACCAGTATAGAGATGCATCACTGCTTGATTATCACAATGCAAGTCGAGCACGATATCAGCGTCGATCGCCAAACTTTGCAGCGTCTTTTTTAATTCCGAAGTTTCATCATGAGTTTCTAGCGCGGCCAAAATCTCCGCCGCAGTTCGACGTATTAATTGCTGATTAAACGCGGGATCAAGACTCAATTCATCACCAATACGTTTGATTAGCTCGGGAGTGAGATGCTGATAACCACGATTGAAATTGAGACCCGTCGCCAAGTCAAAGCGACCGAAGGCCGTACCTTGAACGTCTTGGCTAAGACCGATGGGATTCGCGACAGGCACTAAGACGATACTGCCTTCAATTGCGCCCAGGGCCTCCAATTCAATAAAACGTTGACGCAAATAATGGCTCACCAACATGCCAGGAATCTCATCGGCATGTAAGGATGCTTGAATATAGACTTTTTTCCGATTCTGGTTGAGACCAAAATGAAGACTAGTCAACTCCCGCTTTGAACCGGCGCTCCTAGCGGATAGAAGATGAATTTCGCTACACATACGTCATGACTCTCTTTTTTCTAAATTAATGTGCGCCCAAAGCATAGTTAAGCCTAGGCCTGCTCTTTTCTTGATGGGGACGTACTTGAACTCCCCTGCGCGCCACCTTGCTTGTGATTAGCGATCGTTTTTCAACTCGCATGTGCAACTTTACTTGCACATGATATTCATGTGCTATGACAACACTGTAAGCGAGATAGAGAAATGAAACAAATGCCAAACACATACCAAACAGCATCTTATTAAATGTAAAACTTTATGTCTGATTTTTTACACATTCTATCTTTATGAAAAAAATCTGACAATAACTATTGAAATTTATTTTGTTTCGTTCTAAAGTTCAACCATCGACTTTTTACAAATTTTTTTCAAATTAAAATCCAATGAAAAAAAATCTGACATCTGGTGAAGTAAATACTGAATTGAGCAGCGGCAGCAGCTCACCTGATTTGGTATTTGCCAAGTCTAGTCTCGGTAATGCTTTACTGGCGCAACTACAAGACGGCTCCGCTTCATATAAGCGCATCGCTGACTACTTGTTACGCAATCAGGTCAAAGTCACTGCATTAGGTATCGAAGATATGGCGGAACAATGCGATGTCTCTACCGCCACCATCAGCCGTTTCGCACGCGATCTTGGGTTCTCTAACTACGCTGCACTCAAAAACAAAATCGCCGAAACGGTGCAAGCTATTTTTTCACCAGTAGAAAAACTGCGTAATACGATAGAAGGCAAAAAACCTAGCTCCTCCCCTAGCCATGCCAGCCTGCAGTCGGCAACTGCCAATATCAATGCAGCGAGTAATGGTTTAGAAGAGGAGCAAATGCAGCAGGTGGTGAGCCGTTTGTGTAAGGCGGGTACGGTATACATCATGGGTTTCGGTTTGAGCGCCCACATTGCTGGCATGCTTGCATTGCACTTACAGCCTTACTGCAATCGCGTCGTCGAAGTTGTTGGGTATGGTGGTACCGAGGTCGCTGCAGGTAACTTGGCCAATATTACCGATAAAGATGTTTTAGTGGTGATTTCATTCCCACGCTATGCACTCGATGTGATTCGTTTGACGCAGTTTGCTCGTCATCATTCCACTTGCATCGTCGCCATCACCGATTCTGCCGCTTCGCCTTTGGCGCAGTTAGGAGATTATTTATTACTAGCACCAAGCACTCATGCCGTTCTTCCGAGTAGTTCCACT
>CANHZI010000163.1 GCA_947464955.1 Oxalobacteraceae bacterium | reverse complement strand
TTTGATTGATATAGCTGGAAACGTGAGCGCGGCGGCGGGTTCTTTGACAGTTACCATGCAGGATACGACCGCGCCAAATGCTCCGGTCAACGCTTTGTATTCTGCGGTGGCGAACGGCGGCATTAGCCTCGCGGAGAAAAACGCTGGTGTGACCGTAACTGGCTACCTTGCCGGCACATTCGCGGTGGCAGGGGATACCGCTTACTTACAGATTGATGGCGCCAACTTTACTACGCCAGTCTCGCATGTTTTGACGTCGGCTGAAATTACGGCGGGAAGTTTTGATTTTACAGTTCCGACTGGTGCAGGATGGGGGCTTGACGGTACCCATGTGTTAACCATGCGAATTAGCGACGTGGCGGGGAACTTGGGTAATGCCGGTGGCACCCTGTCAGTAACCCTCGATACGGTAGCGCCTACTGCGCCAGTTTCGGCCGTGGTAGCGGTCGCATCGGCAAATGGGATTAACGCCGTCGAAAAGGCAGCGGGTGTTGCGACAACGGTCAGTTTAAGTGGGACTGGTGCGGTGACGAACGATAAGGTCGAACTCTTATTAGGTGGTAGTGCTTTTACAGTGCCGGTAATTCATACATTAACTCCAGCAGAAATTTTGGCGGGCTCGGCAAACATTACGATTGATGCGAATGCTGGTTGGGGCGTCGATGGGGTTAAAACAATTTCGGCACGCATGATCGATGTTGCTGGCAATGTTGGTGTGGCTGGCGGTAGTTTGACTACCTTTATGGAAACGAGTTTGCCAGCTGCTTCAGGTCTACCGCTCTACACAGACGTTGATTCTTCGGGAACAATTAATGTCGGCGACACCTACCGATTTACCATTACTGAAGCAACCAACAAAGCGATAGGTATGGCGAATATCACAGTCAATAGCGCCCACATATTTGGGACCGGAGCGACTGCAGTTTGGAGTAGTGATGGAACGCAGCTAACCTTGACCTTAGGTACCGGCACCAGTATTGCCATCGGTGACACCATTAACCTAATTGGTGTCTCCGATCCCGCTGGCAATTCGCTTAATCTTGCATTTACGATTTAAATCGGATGGCGAGGAAAATTTAATCCTCTGCCATCCAGAAAAACACCGTGGTCAAACGTTTATCGCGCAATTCTTTACCGAAATAACCGGTCGCACAATGGACTAGGTTGGCCTTATACAAAATCATGCGGTTGAAGACGTTTTCAACGCGCATGTCTTCGTACCATGCTTGGATTGGCAGGGCACGTACTTTCAACGCATCGACCAAATTATTGTTCGGTGCTTCTACGATATTGCCGCCAATGGCACCGTTTGGATAACGCAGACGACAAAAGCTGGTGCCGGAATTTGGTGGCGGATTTGGGCTGAGATAGATCACACAGGCGTAACGGCATAGACGCCTACTGTCGGTGTGTGGGTGCGGTGTGGTTTCACCTTCACCGACTAGCTGCGCGACATTGCAGTCCAGTCGCAGACCGCCAGGAGGCTGCTCCATCCACAATTTATCTTTGCCAGTAAGACGTTTGACGGTCGCTTCTAAATGCTGTAGCTCGGTTTCGGTGAGCGCGCCATGAAAGCGCATGCCTGGCCAACTCTCAGGTTGGTAGGGTGAGCCATATTCCCACTTCTCTCGGCTGAAACAACGCTCTGCAATGTCAGCAGCGTTTGGTAGAACATCGTCAACGATCCAGTAATTCTTACCGTGCTCTAATTTTTCGTAGGGTAATTTGGGGGCAATTGCTGGAATCGCCGGTAATACGATGTCTGGTCCTGGAAGAGGTAACATAATAAATCCGAAAATCGAAGTAGCTAATTTGACGTTTGGATGGTCTAGGCCAGAAACAATCCCGGCCCAGAATTTACCATCCTATGGCAGCTTCTTGGCTACTTTACCGTCCTTCATCACAAACTGTACTTGCTCCAAGACCTTAACATCCTTCAAAGGGTCGCCTTTGACAGCGATCAAATCTGCCGCAAATCCTGGTTCGATAGAACCCAATCTTTGGCTTTGATTCAACAGCTCAGCAGCACTTAAGGTCGCGCTGCGAATGGCAGCGAGTGGAGACATGCCCGCTTCAACCATATAGGCGAATTCTTTGGCGTTGTCGCCATGAGGGAAAACACCCGCATCGGTACCAAACGCGATCTTCACACCTGCTTTGTAAGCGCGAGCGAAAGTTGATTGAATGCGCGGTCCAATCGCAGCAGCTTTGGGCTGCACCAGTGGTGAATAGTAGTCGTTGATTTTCGCCTTATCAGCGACGAACTTACCCGCGGAAATTGTGGGTACATACCATGCGCCTTTTTTCTTGAAGAGTTCGATGGCCTCATCATCCATGTAGGTGCCGTGTTCGATCGAATCGATGCCTGCGCGAAGTGCACGCTTGATCCCCTCGTTACCATGGGCATGGGCTGCGACACGGAAACCATAATCTTTCGCTGTGCTAATAATGGCTTGTAGCTCTTCGTCTGAAAATTGGGTGTTGTCACCACTTGACGCTTGGCTGAGTACACCTGCGGTGGCAGTGATCTTGATTAGATCTGCACCTTCTTGATAACGGCTGCGTATTGCTTCACGTGCGCTCTCGATACCATTGATTACACCGTTTTCTGGGCCTGGTTTGCCTAAGCTGGCACGCAATTTTTTATTGATGCCATTGCTGGGATCTGCATGACCACCCGTGGTGGCAATCGATTTACCTGCAGTGAACATTCGTGGGCCAAGCACATCGCCATTGTCGATCGCGCGTTTAAGTGAGATATTGAGACCATCACCTGCACCGAGATCGCGCACCGTAGTAAAGCCCGCCATTAATGTGCGTTCCGCGAGTTTGATTGAGCGGAATGCGATATCAGCAGGGTCTAAAGTTAGGGCAGCCCTGAATTGCTCAACTTGTGGTTTCGTTTCGTCGGTGAGATGTACATGCATATCGATCAAACCCGGTAAACAAGCATAGTTACGTAAATCGATATGAGTTTGGCCAGCTTGCGCCGCTTGAATGGGCCCGATGGATTTGATGACTTTGTTCTCGACCGTAATGCTGACATTTTCGCGCCAGGCACCCGTTTTTACATCGAGTAATTTTCCACAATCAATGACGCTGGTTTGTGCAAATGCTGGCGCGATTGAGAAAACACTGGCAAGTATCAGTGCTTGAGCGTGAATGCGACGTGTCATGTTTGTCTCTCTGTTTTTAAAATTGCATCGATTGTAACGGCTTCACTTGTACCTCAAGTCAATCTCATCAGCTTATTTATGCTTTTGTGGGTTTTTTCGCCAAAAGCCTTGAGTTATTCAAAAAACATAGGCATTTCTTGAGACCAGGGAGTGAGACGAAAAGAATAACGAAAAGCGCAATTTCATTATTTTTTATGCACTTTAAATTGCTAATTATTTATGGAAGTCATTGAAAACAAAGGAGTTTTCTTGCGGAAACTGTTAATGCCTGCGATACTCCGGTCTGCTGAAATTTGGGCCTATGAGATATGTTTCGTTTTTTAGTTTTTATTTTGGTTTTTTGTTTATCTTTTTCGACTGCTGATTCGCAAGCACAAACAAATAAGGCACGGACCGTTCGTTTGTTTTTACAGGAAAATCTTGATGCGCAAGGTCGCCAAATTCCTGTCGAGGACAAGGTGCATGAGATCATCCGTTTTTTTGAAAAGGAAACTGGCTTGAAATTCGAACCAGTGATTTTGCCTTGGAAGCGGGCGCAAGTTGAAACGCTCAATGGTCAAGGAATTATTTATGGGTTCTCTAAATCCGTTGATCGCCTCAAACATTACTACTTCTCTCAACCAGTCATTACTGAAAAAGTGTGGGCGATTACCTATGGTCGTCCTAAACCGAATTTCCGCAGCGTAGAAGATTTAAGAGGGAAGACGATCAGTATTGGTCGTGGTTTTAGCCATGGTCTTGAATTTGATCAAGCGCGTGATAAGGTATTTTCGGTAGAAGAAGACTCCGCTTCAGTCGCCGCACGATTCAAGAAAATTGTAGCCAAGCGCAGCGATCTGATGTTGTGGCCAGTACGCCAACTTGAGACCAGCAAAGAAGTCGAAGATTATGTTAACCGGGTCTTGATACAACAGGCGAGCGATCGTGAACTTCGCGATAAAAAGTTCGATGTTTCAGATAAGCCCATGTTTTACGATACAGTGCATTTCGCGAGCGCAAAAGGAAAGTATCAAGACGTGATTGATAAGATTGATGGTGCGATTGAACGCGGCACCAAGAATGGTGAATTGGCTAAAGTATTGCGTGGCTATCGCTAAAATTTGCCGCGTAACTGCGATCACATTACTTGGGATCGCAAGCGAAAAAGGCTTAACTTAATCAATCACCGCACCGACGCGATGCGAGATCAATGTGTCGAGCGCTAAGTATGAAGCCCGATTTCGTCCTTGTTGTTTGGCTTTGTACAGGGCGGTATCCGCAGCATCGATCAATGCTGTTACCTCACGATGGCGGCTAGGGTCGTAGGTACTGAGGCCGATACTGACCGTCACATGTTTGGCCACTTTGGATTTAAGATGGGCTAAGTTTAAGGCGCTGATTGCATGGATCAATTTTTCAGCAAATTGCATCGCGTTTTCAGCGTGCATATTGGGTAGCACCATAATAAATTCTTCACCGCCGTAACGTGCCAGCATGTCTGATGAGCGCGCCAATTGTGTCTTCAGAGTCTGTGCTACCGAACACAGAACCTTATCGCCAGCGGGATGGCCGTAGTAATCGTTGTACTGCTTGAAGTAATCGATGTCGACCATAAAAATCGTCATCGGTAACTTTTGACGAATCGCCTGGCCAATCGCCATTTTGTAATGCTCATCAAAAAAACGTCGATTGTAGAGGCCCGTCAAAATATCGGTGGTCGCATCTTTTTTCAGAACTTCGGAGTGCGAACGTAACATCTTTTCGCGTTTGATCGAGGTACTGGAATCAGTTACCTGTATCAAGGCGCAGCGATGCCCCTCGTTGGTATTAAGCGCAGTGATCGTGATCGATTGGTGAATCGGTAATTGGTCCTCACCGATATCATCAACATTAAAGAGTGCTAACGGCGCACGATGCAAAGCGTTAGATAAAACGGCAGGAAGGCCGTAGTTTAGTGTGTTGCGTAAAGCTGCCATGAATGCAGGGCTAGGCGCAGCAGTAAAGGCCTCTTCGAGCCGTTTGCCAAGCGCTGCTTGACTGGGAATGCGAGCGTGTTTTGCCAGCCAGCCATTCCACATCAGGACCTTTTCATCTCGATCGACAACAAAAATGCCCATGTTGATGGTGTCGAAAATTACGTTTTGATAGAGATCTACCGTCATCATTCTATCGTCCCCAAAAAGCGCTCGATTTGGATCACTAGATTTTTTAAAGACATGGAGCTCAAAAGGAAGATCAAGTGTCCCTCAGAGTGTCGTTTTTCTATCGCTAAATCAATATGCAATAACAGCAGATATGGCTGGTCATCAGACTGATTCAAGCCAGCAAAAATATCTTCGACGCTGGCAATTTTGTAATTGGGTAATGAGCTATCGAGCGATATCGTCAACATATCTGCCATCGCTGAGAGGCAAGCATTGAGAATGATATTACCTAGTTCGCACATCGCTTCTTGTTCGAATTCAGCGATCTCTTCTATGCTCATTTGTGAGCCCATCATATCGCGTACGATTTCCAGCGCATGACTCTCGGTGAACAGCAACAATGCCTGTGCCTCAAACGGCCCAGAAAAATTCTGACTCACAACGCCAAATTTGGCGCTATTTAGCTCCAACACACTAGCGTCAGCTTCAGATGATTTTTTGATTTCGATCGACGGAACAGATAAACGAACTTCATCGCCGACAATCTCGCTCAGACTCGCGGCCGCGCGGCCAGCGCCGACGTTAAAAACTTCGACTAGTGCATCTAAATGGAGTTCGGTTAATGTATTCACGCGGATTCCATGAAATAGCGTAAGGCTTCAGCAATCGATTTCTCTGTCACTGGTTTAGCGACAAACAGGGCACCCATCGATGCCGTCCGCTCTTGAAAGCTTTCTTGAATATTGGCCGAGAAAATAACGAGGCGTAGCTTGGGAATTTTTTTCAGAATTTGCTCTGCTGCGTCTGTCCCCAAAATGCCAGGCATATTGATGTCCATTGTGCAAAAATCGGGCTGGTGTTCAAGCGCCAGAGCAATACCCTCATCGCCATTGGTGGCTTCGATGATCTCCCATTCTGGCTGCACCACTTTGACGCGGGCGCGAATCACCATACGCGAGACTTTGCTATCGTCGACAATCAAGAGCTTCTTAGGTGTAGATGTAGTGTCCATCAAATTCGATCTCGCTAGCCATTGTTACGAATCCCGTAATTTTACCTGATGCCTGAGCATCAATGATGAATTCTGCCATTTACATGTTAAATATGAAGCTGCAATTGTTATTTTTTGTTACGTAACTTGCGCCAAAGAGTCGTTCTGCTAATGCCTAGGTGTTTCGCGAGCATTTCTTTGTTATTTTGATAGCGCAGTAACAAGGTTTCTAAAGGCTCTTCGGCTTCGATTGTGTTTGTTGCAGGCGTTGTGGATTTTTCAGGAAAATCCGCTGTCGCGGATTTCAGCTCAGGCATCAGTTTGCCCAATAAATTTGGTGTGATCGCTTGTAGCGGATTCACCGACAAAGAGAGGGCAACGCGTTCCATGGTATTGCGTAGCTCACGAACATTCCCAGGCCACGCATAGCTTTGCAGCAGCGGTCGACAGTGTTCAACTTCCACTTGCAGATTAGGATGGGGGCGGCTTCCCATCGCAGCACTCGCATGTTTTAAACACCATTGGGCCAGTTCAACGATATCACTAGGACGTTCGCGTAGTGCCGGTAGTCGCAAGCGCAAGACAGCCAAACGATAAAACAAGTCAGCGCGGAAACGACCTTCCTTGATGCGTTGATCGAGATCGCAATGGGTAGCCGAAATGATGCGTACGTCGACAGGAATAGGGCGCACACCACCGACCCTGACAACTTCACGTTCTTCCAATACGCGTAGTAAGCGCGTTTGCAAACTCAACGGCATTTCTCCAATCTCATCGAGGAAGAGGGTGCCGCGATGGGCGGCCTCGAATAAGCCTGCATGGCCACCTCGGCGTGAGCCCGTAAATGCACCTTCTTCGTAGCCGAACAGTTCAGATTCCAGCAAGGATTCGGCGATGGCGCCGCAATTGACCGCGACAAAGGCTTGTCTTGCTCGTGCGCTTTCACGATGGATGGCTTGTGCTGCCAATTCCTTACCGGTGCCAGTTTCGCCTTGAATTAAGACGGTGGCGGGCGAGCGTGCAAATAGCATCACGTTTTGACGCACTTCCTGCATGGTATCCGATTCACCACGAAGATCTTTGATACTGTGCCGAGCACGTAATTCAAGACTCGATTGTTGACGCCCTCGCGATGCTTCTAGGCGAGTCAGGCGAGCGATCTCAATGGCATCGTCAAAGGCTTGGCGGATGGAACCAGCCGAATACATGAAGATGCCGGTCAAGCCGGCTTCTTCGGCGAGGTCGGTAATCAGACCTGCACCGACAATCGCTTTGATGCCCATCGCTTTCAGTTCACTAATCTGCGCCTTGGCGTCTTCTTCGGTGACGTAAGTGCGTTGCTCGACATCAAAACCAAATGTGGTTTTGAAGTCTGCGAGTTCTGGCATGGTCTCTTGGTAAGTGACGATGGCAATATCGGGGCTGACTTTACGTGCGCGGGCTAAGGCTTGCATCACATCAAAGCCACTGGCCTTGGCGATCACGACTGGAACTGGTAGACGGTTTTTGAGGTAGGCACCGTTTGAGCCGGCGGCAATCACGGCGTCACAACGCTCTGTTTGCAATCGTTCACGCAAAACTTGCGCCGCTTCTTCGAAACCGAGGTGGATAGGTTCGATCTCAGCGGTGGCATCGTATTCGACCATGATGTCGCGGAAGAGGTCGAATAGGCGCGAGATCGAGACCGTCCAGATGATGGGCTTGTCTTGCGGGTCGCGCGATGCGGGTGGATGCTTAATCATGTTGCCGAATAATCAAAGAGGGGGGGGCATGTTGCATAGTATGTTTCAATTGTGTTTCAAATTCAAGGATTTCATGTTTCAAATTCACTTAAATTGGAACGTTTTTGAAACGCCTTTGAAACGTATTGGTGAAATACCCAAATGTTTTACTCCAGTTAATTTTCCACTGGAATAGGTCTAAGTCCTTGATTTGTTGAGAATGTGTTTGGAAGCGATGCTGCAGGTCAGCAAGTTGGCACGCGCTTTGCAATAGAGGCTGCATCCAACTAAAAAGGAACAGAACATGTCTCAATATTCCGCAGGTGCCGCCTTCCGTAAGGCGATGCAAGAAGAGTCCCCACTGCAAGTGGTCGGTGCAATCAATGCCAATCATGCTTTGTTGGCAAAACGTGCTGGTTTCAAAGCCATCTATTTGTCAGGCGGTGGCGTGGCTGCTGGTTCTTTGGGTTTGCCTGATCTTGGTATCTCTAACTTGGACGATGTGTTGACTGATGTCCGTCGTATTACGGACGTCTGTGATCTGCCATTATTAGTCGACGTTGATACAGGCTTTGGTTCATCGGCATTCAACGTCGCGCGCACAGTCAAATCCATGATCAAGTTCGGTGCAGCAGCGATGCACATCGAAGATCAAGTCGGCGCTAAACGTTGCGGTCATCGCCCAGGCAAAGAAATCGTCAGCAAACAAGAAATGGTCGATCGCGTCAAAGCCGCTGTCGATGCGCGTACTGATGACAACTTCGTCATCATGGCGCGTACCGATGCGCTGGCAGTGGAAGGTTTGGACGCAGCGATAGATCGCGCATTAGCTTGCGTAGAAGCTGGCGCAGACATGATTTTCCCAGAAGCGATTACTGAGCTGGCGATGTATAAACAATTCGCCAGTGCAGTCAAAGTGCCTATTCTCGCCAACATCACAGAATTTGGATCGACTCCACTCTACACAGTAGAAGAGTTAGCGTCTGCTGATGTCGGTTTAGTGCTTTACCCATTGAGCGCTTTCCGCGCCATGAATAAAGCAGCAGAAAACGTCTACACCGCTATCCGTCGTGATGGCACACAAAAGAATGTGGTCGATACCATGCAAACGCGTATGGAACTCTATGAGCGTATCAACTACCACGACTTTGAACAAAAATTAGACGCCTTGTTTGCGCAACAAAAAGCGAAGTAATCGGCAAAAAATAGATTGAACAAATTTTCGGAGAAATAACATGACCACACAGGAAAACCCAACATTCAAACCAAAAAAATCCGTTGCTTTGTCTGGCGTTGCTGCCGGTAATACTGCGCTGTGCAGCGTGGGTAAAACAGGTAACGATTTGCATTATCGTGGTTACGATATTTTGGACGTGGCAGACAATTGCGAATTCGAAGAAATCGCGCATTTGTTAGTGCATGGTAAATTGCCAAACGTGGCAGAACTCGCCGCCTACAAAGCGAAACTCAAAGCATTGCGCGGCTTGCCAGCCAATTTGAAAGCGGCCTTGGAAGCATTGCCTGCTTCTTCTCATCCTATGGATGTGATGCGTACTGGCGTGTCGGTCCTGGGCTGCACTTTGCCAGAGAAAGATGATCACAATGTGCCAGGCGCACGCGATATCGCTGATCGCTTGATGGCGTCGTTTGGTTCTATGCTCCTGTACTGGTACCACTTCAGCCATAACGGCAAACGTATCGATGTCGAAACCGATGATGATTCTATCGGTGGCCATTTCCTGCATCTCTTGCATGGCGAAAAACCACAAGCATCATGGGTACGTGCGATGCATACCTCATTGATTTTGTACGCAGAACACGAGTTTAATGCTTCGACATTTACTAGCCGCGTGATTGCCGGTACAGGTTCCGACATTCATTCCGCCATCACCGGTGCGATCGGCGCTTTGCGTGGTCCAAAGCATGGTGGTGCGAACGAAGTGGCGTTTGAAATTCAAAAACGTTACGACAATCCAGACGAGGCAGAAGCCGATATCAAACGCCGCGTTGAAAACAAAGAAGTGGTGATTGGTTTTGGTCACCCTGTGTACACGGTTTCTGATCCACGTAACAAAGTCATTAAAGAAGTCGCACGTACTTTGTCGGTCGAAGCGGGTTCGACCAAGATGTATGACATCGCGGAGC
>CANHZI010000162.1 GCA_947464955.1 Oxalobacteraceae bacterium | reverse complement strand
TTCGCAGTATTTATCGCGATATCGACGAACTCAGTGCTGCCGGCATTCCAATTCAAAGCGAACGCGGTCCGAATGGAGGATTTCAGTTAATGGAGGGGTATCGTCAAACAATCGGCAACTTTGAACATGAAGAAGCCGAGGCACTGTGTTTGATCGGCTTGCCCGGCCCTGCGATGGCGCTGGGCATGCAACAAGCGGCAACCCATGCCAAACGAAAGATGCAAGCGCTTCTACCACCTAGCCTACGAGGTCAGTCTGATGTCTTGGCACAGATGTTCCATCTCGACGTCAGTGATTGGTATCAAAGCCAAACCGACTTACCGGAATTACCCAAACTTGCGCGCGCCTTGATCGAACGACGATATCTTTCGATACAATATGAAAGCTGGACATCAACGCGGTCTTGGAAACTACAAGGGCTTGGCCTAGTCCTCAAAGCGGGTACGTGGTATCTCGTTGCAAACGGCACTAGTCAAAGCAGTAAGTCCGAAAAGATACGCCATTTTAAAGTCGCGAATATCAAGAAGCTTGAAGTACTGGAAGAGCGTTTCATCGCTCCGGAAAACTTTGATCTTGCTGCCTATTGGGATGATTCAATACGAATTTTCGAACGCCAATTGCGTGGCCAAATCGCAACGATAGAACTGAATCAAGCAACACTCAATGAACTTCCCAGCGTAGGCGAATACGCTCGCGTGGCCGCTCTTAAAGCTACCGCAGTAAAGGGAAAAAGCGATCGTTTCCTTGTACAGCTTCCCTATGAAAATGATAAACAGGCAGCACGTCTTATCTTGAGTTTCGCTGGCGAAATCGAAGTCATCGAGCCAGCAAGCCTGCGCCAACAAATACATCAGCTTGCGCTAGGCTGTAGCGAACGCCATGCCAAAAAACCAGCAAAAAGAAGAGTTAGACCATCTTCCTCATCCAAAAAAGAATAAACACAAAGCTTTACAATTTATCCTCATCGAATCTACCAATCAGGTCTTAATTGACTTTGTCACCCTCAGACTTTACAGTCTACGCATCACCCCAAAACTCAAAGACTACTTGCTATGGGTACCATTGATCCACGTATCGACGACTACATCAATAAAGCCGCTCCCTTCGCGCAGCCTATCCTGCAGCACATACGGCAGTTAGTGCATACCTATTGTCCTGAAGCGAATGAAACGATCAAGTGGAGCATGCCGCACTTTGAGTACCAAGGCAGTATCTTTTGTCGCTTCGCTGCATTCAAACAGCATTGCAGTTTCGGCTTCTGGTTAGGTAGCGCCATGAATCTCGATGGCAAAATTGAAGAGGCTATGGGGCAGTTTGGACGCATCACGAGCGTCGACGATTTACCCAAAGAGAAGGCCTTTGCCAAGCTCATCAAGGAATCGATGAAATTGCACGATGCAGGAACCAAAGGCCCTATGCACAATCGCACTAAGAACACCAACAAAGAACTGGAAGTGCCCGAAATATTTGTGGCGGAAGTGCGCAAAAACGCTGCAGCTTGGGCGACTTTCGAAGGCTTCTCGTATTCCAATAAGAAGGATTATGTGGAGTGGTATACCGAAGCGAAGACCGAAGTCACTCGCCAAAAACGGTTAGCACAAGCCATCGAATGGATGGCAGAAGGCAAGCGACGCAATTGGAAATATGAGAAGTGTTAGTGTGAACGCCGATGACAAACCCACTCGATAATATTTTCTGGAATTCGCTCAATGGTCACCACGCCCATTTCGCCACCGGCAATGCGGATGCAAAACGCTATAGCAAAGGTTTCTCACCAATTGTCGGCTTTCCAGAATTGCAGCAACCAGACTTCGGTGCCCTAAAACCTTTCGTTGATATTGATGAACAATTTTATTGCGGTGGCTGGACAGGACATGTCAGCGACGAATGGCAATTACATGCCGACGCCAGCATGTTTCGCATGGTTTGGGCAGGCAATGCTGACGACATCAATATCGACAACGATACCAACATCCATCAGCAGCGCTACCCAGAACTACAACTGAGACAAGTCCAAAGCAAGGATGCACAACAAGCCGTTGATTTAGCAAAGCTCACCAATCCAGGCCCCTTTGGTTTACGCACTATTGAGCTAGGCGAGTACCTCGCTTACTTCGAAAATGATCGACTAATTGCCATGAGTGGCGAACGCATGCATGCGGGGAAATACCATGAAGTCAGCGGTGTTTGTACCCATCCTGATTATCAAGGAAAAGGGCTAGCGCGTCGCTTGATGCACAGAATTATTCGCCATCAGCTTGCACGTGGCGAAGTCCCTTTCCTGCATGTGATGAGCCACAATCACAGTGCCCACGACCTGTATTTGCGGATGGGGTTTAAAGACGATTGTGAAACACCAGTGCGCGTGATGTCACTCAAATATCGATAGATTCTTACGACGATTTGGATGATTTGAACGCTTTCAACATGGTCCAAGACTGCGCATAATGAAAATGGATCTGTTCGTCACTGTAGCGATGTTCAGCTGCCACCGGACATGCTTCGCGCGAGACACAGCGCTGCTTGCAGCAAGAGTTATCTTGCACACGATAATCAATGCAGAGATCAAGATCAAACTGAGCTTCAGCGACCGCAGCGGCCGGGCAGCGAGCAATGCAAGCCTTTGACACGCAAGTCTGACAGGGTGAAATGCTTGAAGAGTCGACTAATGGCGTTGTCGGCAAATCTGCGTTCACCAACACCACCGCGCGATACGCAAACCATAATCCGTAAAAAGGATGCAGCCCAATCTTGAGCGGCGTATCATGGTGCCACCCAATTAATCGTCCTAGGCTCTGCAAATTCAAGACATAAGGACCGGGATACACAAACTGAAATTGGCCCTCAAGATGTTGCTCTTGCAAAAAGGCAGAGACTGTCTCACGAGCGAAATCGTCCATAGGATGATCTCGCTTTTCCGCATGGCGCTGACGATCAGCACAAAAAGCATACCAAAACTGTGGACCACCATTCGCGAACATCCACAATTGGCGATACTGGCTCGCCTCGGGACATGCCCTAACAATCGCATCCCGCAGCTCCTCGGGTAAGCGCTGCAAATCGAATACAGCATGACAATTCAAGCCTGCTTGAGCTAAGATCGGCGAAGTGAAAGTTTGAAAGGAAGTAGCACTCGTTGGCATCATATTCACCACTGTCTTAAACAGCTGATTTGTCCTGCGAAAATTGTTCAGCGCTAGGCATTAATCAAAGTTTGTACGGTATCACCACGATCCAAAGAATGCAAAGCAGATCGCACCATATTTTTGAAGCTGACATCGCCCAAGGTGATCAACTTCACCCAAAAACGCTCGCGGCCCTTGCATAAATGTTTCTCAATTTCGGCTTGCTGATAGCCTTTGTTACGTGCATCTTCCACCTTGGCATAGAGCTCGATTAGATTGTCACGTTTTTTGCAAATCGATGCCATTGCGCCACGTGATTGCGGATTATGCCCACAAAACAAGGTATCAAATGAGAGTTGAGCGATACGGTTTAATGAATTGATCGTTGTGTAGAGGCATTCATCGCGCCTAAAATATTTAATTCTAGGGCCTAGAAACATATCTCCAGAGAATAGCCACCCTTCTTTCTCTTCATGATACACAACATGATCGATACTATGTCCCGGTGTGTGCAGCACTTGGAAACGATAATGCTCTGTTTCAAGCACCTCCCCGACATCCAGAATATTGAGTTTTTGCAAGCCACCCCACATCAGATATTCATACGGACGTAAAGCGACGCCTTGCGACAAAATTTGATTCGACAATATATGCCCCACGACAGGCACTGTTTTCAAGCGCTGCAAGTAAGCGGCGTTGCCTGCATGGTCTTCGTGATAGTGGGTTAAGGCAATACGATCAATTATGCGCTCTTGCAATACCTCGCTCAGCGCTCGACGATTATTAGCGGAAGAAGTATCAATCAATAGCCCATCCACGTGATAACAATACACGCTCATCAATGGTTTTCCGATTGCTGCATGTCCAAGGCAAATCCCAGTTACTGCACCGAGCTCAAGAATTTTCTTAGTGTCCATATCGTCCTCCCATCTCTTCTTCCGCAATACTCATGAGAGGAAAAACTGGATAGCTCGTCTTTGATTCCATCGTCTTTGACTTCATCGTCTTTAAAGACGCAATGTCATCGCTCAAACTGGCATCGCCCACACTAGCAAAAGTAGGAAAGCTCGCAAAGCGACGGTAGATTTCTGGCAAATGCTCTTTCGCCGCATGGTGCCAATCAATGAAGCCCGAGGACGCATAAAATAAGTAACTGGTGAACAGCCAACTTGAGAAGTCCTCCAAGCTTGATAGATGCGCCTTCATCGAACCGAGTATCCAAGCGTAAGTCGCCCAGAGGTCGGTACAGGTATTGCAGTCTCTCGCTTCGCCTACACAACAGCGGCGGGTCGAGCTCAAATCCGCGTAATAGGCACGGAACTTCGTTTGATACGATTTACCATCACGCATACGTTGTGCATTCGCAGGATGATCATAAGTCAAACTTGGACACACATCGTATCCCCAGCTTTGTCCAAACAAGTGGCGTTGATCGATAACCCGATTGAGATGCGGGCTAGAAATAATACGGGAGGGATATCGCTGCGCTAAACCAAAGATGATGCGATTAACCTCCTCATAGCCAAGTAAATGACTATAAGCGCCTCCCTTCTGATCAATATCGCCGTAGAAGTTGAAAGCAACAAAATTGCCGTTCTCGACCATCTTAACGGTCGCCTCTTCAATTCGTCCGGTAAACCCTGGCACGGTGGTGTAATAAAAACCGACTCGCGGATCATTTTTAAAATGGCTCAAGGCTTTTTCAAAAATATTCTGATTGCCATTCCCGCGCATCAATGTGTCACGCGTTTCATCGCCCCAAAACGAAACCGCAATACGAATATTCTCCAAGCCCTCCATCGGAATGGGAAGAGAACCATTGGTCACGACGGTCAATCGAAAATGCTGAGCCAGTTTTCGCAAACGCGGAATCTCCAAGGCGGGCTCGCCACCGACGATGGTCAGCATATTGATGTGACGTGCTTTTTCTATTTCGATGAAGCGATCAAAAGCGCTCTCATCATCCTGCCGTCGATACTGATCCATTTCTTGACTGAAGTAATAACAGCCGTCACAGCGAAGATTACATTTATGCGTGATATCGAGTAAGGATGAGCGGATTGGCCCTGCCGTCTTTATCTCCGCCATGAGTTTCGCGAGCAAAGGGTCACGTAGGTATTCTTTTAAGCTGGTGGCTAGCATCGATTAACTTCCTTCCGCGCAAATCGCGAATATCAAAAAAGGAAGAAAATATTGCACGTCAATTAATTTATTGTCAATTGTTTAATTTCGCATCAAGTATGAAAGAACAGAAACATCTCACGTTCTGTGAAAAGAATTTGCCCGCGAATGGTTTACAATCACGCCTTATCGACAGCCCCAAGCCGCTGCCTTGGTTCGACTTAATAGACAAAGACCAAGACGATCAAACGACTCACGATTGGCTCGATCACCCTTACACTTCCTATGACCTTCTCTCAATTCCCACTTTCCACCTATTTGCTCAACGCAATACAAAGCGCGGGCTTTACTGAAGCAACGCCGATTCAAGCGTCTGTGATTCCCGCCATGCTGGCCAACAAAGATGTATTAGCCTGCGCGCAAACTGGTTCAGGTAAGACCGCGGCTTTTTGTTTGCCGCTATTAAATGCCTACCTCCAAAAGCAAGCGGGCGCGAATAAAGCTTCACGCGTGGTTCAAGCTTTAGTCTTGGTACCGACCCGAGAGTTGGCCACACAGATTGGTGATCAGTTACGTCGTTTTAGTTTGGGCTTCCCGCATCCACCCAAACTTGCCGTGCTCTACGGCGGTATTTCGATTAACCCACAAATGCTGCATTTGCGCGGCGGTGTCGATATCGTGATTGCGACGCCAGGACGTTTGCTCGATCTCATCGACAAGAATGCGCTGAAACTCGATCAAGTTAGCACCTTGGTGCTTGACGAAGCTGATCGCATGTTGGCGCTTGGTTTTGCTGATGAGCTTAACAAAGTGCTGGACTTACTCCCCGCAGAAAGACAAAGCGCATTTTTCTCAGCGACCTATTCAAGCTTTGTGGCACAGATGGCGGAAGGCATGTTGCATGAACCAGAGCGCTTCAACATCGAAACAGATGATGGTACCAAGCCTGATATTCAACAGCGCGCGATTCAAGTTGAAGCAAGTCAACGTACTCAGCTCCTAAAACACCTGTACCAAACGCAAAAATGGTCACGCGCGATGGTGTTCGTCGGTACTAAATACACTGCCGATTTACTAGCAACTAAACTCCGCCGTGCCCATATCAGCGCCGATGCCTTTCATGGTGACCAAACTCAAGGTAAGCGTGAACAAGTGATTAGCGACTTCAAAGCTTCTCGGCTCAAGATCTTGATCGCAACCGACGTCGCTGCGCGCGGTTTAGATATCAGCCAACTACCCGTCGTCGTCAATTATGATTTGCCGCGCTCAGCGGACGATTATGTTCATCGTATAGGCCGTACAGGTCGTGCAGGTGAAAGCGGTTTAGCGATTAATTTTATCTGCGCCGATGCAGCCAATGAAGCCCATTTCCGCTTAATTGAAAAACGCCATGACTTACGTTTGGAACGTGAGCACATCGAAGGTTTCGAGCCTGCAGTGGAGAGCATTGCGAATGCCGAGCGCGCTAAAGTCTCTGACCCGAATGGCGGCATCAAAGGCAAACGCCCGAGCAAAAAAGATAAGCTGCGCGCCTTAGCGGCACAGCAAGCTGCTGGCCAAACTAGCGATACCAAAAAATGAAAACGGGCGACATTATCGTCGCCCGCTGTAGACACTAATTGAACTTCAGGAGACACCGCACGTCTGTGCGGTTCCTCCCTCAAGTTCTCATGCTAGTTCTAGTGCAAAACTTAGAACTGGAACGCACCCACATCCAAAGTCAAAGAACTACCACATGCTGGCGTTGTCGCTTGACGATTTCCACTGGCCGTCGCTTGATTACGCTCCCACACATTCGCTACCGCACCGCTCTTCATGAATTTAAATTGAATCGGAGTTGATGGTGGCAATTGAATCGTACGTGACCAAGGCACATTCGCACCACTACCTTGAATCGTCAATAAATTAACTGCGCTTGGTGTCCAGTTACCCAGTTCTGCGCGATTGCCTGCAACATACACGTTTTGACCAAGTACAGTGTTTGCATTACTGACGCGGAAAGTAACAGGAACAGAAGTACAGGTTGGTGTACCACCACCGCCGCTGCCACTGACTTTCTGATTGATATGTAAGGCTACAGCAGGAACCAAACTACCGCCGTTCGCTGGAATACTCAAACTCACAGTGCCATTGGCAGCCACGGTGATTTTCTCGCCAGTACAATCTGTCTTAGCGGCATTCAATACGCCGCGAGTCACGTTGCAATAAGTTCCAGCTGGCAGCAAGGTTTGCAGCGTTGCACTCCATGCGCTGAATTCATTGTTAATGGCCACAAAGCCTTTAGCGCCACGATTGAAAGCGATCTGATTTGCAGTGCCAGTCGTGAAGCTATCGACACCCTGACCATTCGTCACATTGCGGAAAGCAACCATATTGGAGATATTAGACCAGCGGTGGACGAAATCCCATTCTTGGTTAATTTTAGGATTTCCAGCAGCGTCAAATGGGCTTGCGGTCGGTGCGTCGGCATCACGGTTCGTGAAGTTGAAACCCGAATGCAATTGCACATCACCATACGGCCAAGCCAACATCAAAATGTTGGCCAAGTCATAGCGCTTGCTGCCGATGGTGTCGTTAGGCACTGCACCGGTTTTATTGGCAGCGTTCAAAGAATCGCCACTGCGTTCGGTGTCCCAGTTGTTCACAAACGCGGTCGCATTCGCTGAATTCAAAAAGCCCCAGGTACCACCCCAATTACCCGGCGTGCCCATGATGGAACGAATTTGTGAAATGCTATTGCCATTTTCATTGCGGAACATAGCTTTCATCGCATACACATATTTAAATTCGTTGATGGTGCCTATCGACAAATAAGAATTACGATCGACATTACCGTCAGGAATAATTTCCTGAGTGACCCACAATGGCTCGCCTGCCAAACTCGTATGCGCAACACCGCTATAGATCGCTTGCAGGTCTGCTTGTGCAATGTGTTTTGCTGCATCAAAACGGAAACCATCGACGCCCATATTAATCATCGCCGTCAAATAATTTTTAATTTGGCCTTGCACATAAGCGCTACCCGTATTCAAATCAGGTAAGCCAACTAAGCGGCAGGAAGTAATGCTATTGCGGTTACCAGGTGAACCGTAGTCAGCGTCTTGAATCGCGCAGTTAGGATGAAAATCTGCCGCGCTAAAACGTGGGTAAGTCAGTGTCGTTGCGCTATAAGTCGCGCCGTTTGTCGCTGTTCCACTCGCTGCAGAAAGGTGATTCGCCACGACGTCGACATACACACGTACGCCCGCATTATGGCAAGCGGTAATCATGGCTTGAAACTCGGTCGCATTCCCCATCTTGCTGGTCAAGCTGGTGTAGTCAACGGGTTGATAGATGTCATACCAATTCACGCCGTTTTGTGCCGCGGTTGGAGGTGAAACCTGCACTGCACCCACGCCTTGAGGTCCGAGCCAATTGGTACATTCCTTGGAGATGTCTTTCCATTTCCAGTGGAACATTTGCACTGAAGTGCCTTTAGGATTCAATACTGCTGCATTTGCCGATGTGCTTAAAAACAGGGGGCCAAGCACCAGCGAGCTAGTCGCTAACAGCGACAGCCATTTTGTCGATTTCAATTTCATTTTGTCTCTTCCAGTATAAAAGTTTAGATTTTTTTGCTTACCGTGGTCGGCGCAATTTTTTTTGGAATGTCTACTGCTTTACTTCATCGCGGGTAAGTATCGTTGGTAAGTGCAAGCTAGGAAAAACGAAGCAAAAGCAGGCACCAACAACCCCATGCAACACTGCCCTACCCAACATCGTTTGGATGCCGATAGGCCATGATCAAGTTGAGAAAACGATGTGTTTATTTGACTTGATGTTTTGTATACTAGAGTAGTTCACCTACAAACCAAACCGCTTTGGGTCAAAGTGTGGTGGAAAGAAAACAAACATCGTAAAAATTTTTATTAAATATATTCAATGACTTAGAAAGAGTTATCAGACGCAAAACAAATGAAAACATTCACATCAATTTCACGGCCATATTGTAGTTTAAGTACACAAATTACGCTGCAGCGCATTAAACGCAAGCCGCCATGATCTCATCACTAGGAACCGGACTTTCATCACAGTGAACAACGCGAGTGCGTCCAACGAGTCAATAATCGTCGCAACTTCATTCAATCAATAGGAGTCGCGACATGAAACAACTGCTGAATCATTTTCCTTACCTCTCGGTCAAACAAACCTATTTCTTATTTCGACTCTGCCTCGCCGGCCTCTTCATGGCACACGCAAGCTTGCGTTTTTTTGAGCCGAATTACTTTCACGATTTTGGCGTTTTCCTAGCAAAAAGAAATGTGCCATTCGCCTATTCTGTTCCAACCATTGCGACGGCCATCGAAATGATCGGCGGCCCTCTGCTTATCTTCGACCGCTTTGCAAAATGGGTTGCGCTCGGCTTCTTTGGCATTAGCTTAGGCGGCATCATCATCATTCATATTCCACTCGGTTGGTTTGTCGGCGAATGGGGAACCGGCGGCAGCGAATACAGCGTGGCACTGTGCATGATGTGCTTGATGGTGGCGGCGATGGATAGAGAGCAGCAGGATCAACGAGCCGTTCTTCAAGCTTCTACGCTTCCTTCAAGTTGAAGAGCGCAAACTCTATCCACATTGTGGTGACATAGAATTGTTTAGCGATTAGTCGCGTCGATGGCTTTCTTGACATGATATAAATGGTCGGTAGAATGCCAAAGAATTCGTGTGACGCTTTTCATGGAAATTTAATACTGCTTAAATTTGAAGCATGTCCTTGAAAAGTCTACGAAATTTAGGTTTTTTTGATCAATTTATTGTTTGGTTTATGCGACAGTTTGTCGTAGAAAACAAGTTATGCACTTTATGAATAGCCACCTTGCAGAGCATCTACCCTTAGGAAAATTTCCTCGTATTTCAATCGCCGAAGGAACTGAGCTGCATCACTTTGGCACACTGGACGCATCAAACCATCAGCTAG
>CANHZI010000161.1 GCA_947464955.1 Oxalobacteraceae bacterium | reverse complement strand
GTATCACCTTCTTGCGTCCAGTGCACACCCAAACTGTGCAGGGCATTTAGCATCACCATCGTATCATCCGAGGCCAACAAATCATGGATCTGTGTTGTCCCCTTGGACAAGGCGGCCAACAATAAAATACGATTAGAAATGCTCTTCGAACCTGGCAAGCGCACCGTACCCTGTACTTTCATCACAGGATGTAAATCTAAGAAATGAGGATAGCTCTTACTTTGTTCTTTCATATCCAATCCAATATCAATTCAATTTAGTTCTGTTTAATTCAACTTAGCTCAATGTTTTTCAGCGCCTCGTGCGTCGATGTCGATGACTCGTTAAGCACCAATCAAGCCTCAATCAAGCACCAATTAAGCCACAATTAGTCACCACCATCTTTGCTTTGCGCTTCAGCTGCTTCGATCGCTGTTATCCAATTCAATCGGGCTTCCTGCGCTCGACGAAAAATGAGTTCGAGCGCTTGCGCGTCACCTATCACCAATGACTGACGCAGTTTCGACAACTGTTCTGTGTAGGAGTCCAACTCCTGCAACAATGCCTCTCGGTTCGCGAGACTGATGTCGCGCCACATTTCTGGCGAAGAACCGGCTATCCGCGTAAAGTCCCGGAAGCCACTGGCAGCATATTGAAATAATCGATCTGCATGTGGTTTGGCGGCGATATCGGCCACCAAAGTATAGGCAAGTAAATGCGGCAAGTGGCTGACTGAGGCGAATACTTGATCATGTTCTTGCGGGCTCAAATAATGAATAATTGCGCCACACATTTTCCATGCCTGAGCCACCACACCAACTGCAGCAGGTAGGCTCTCGGCAACGCTCGTTATCACGACTTTTTTTCCGACATATAAATCAGCAAGGGCGGCATCGGGGCCGTTCTTTTCACGGCCAGCGATCGGATGCGCCGGGACAAACTGCTTAAACTTTTCCTTCAACGAGTCTCGCGCTGCAGCGACCACATCTGCTTTTGTACTACCCGCATCGGTAACAATTGTTCGCGCTTGTAAGTAAGGATAAATTGCCTGCAGGATTTTGCCTGTTTGCGCCACAGGTGTTGCAATCACAATCAAATCTGCATCAGCGACAGCCGTCGCCATATCATCGCTCAAACTATCGATAATGCCGAGTTTTTTTGCGGATTCAAGGGAAGCCAAATGCCGATCTAAGCCGACGATGTGTTCAACTGCTCGTACTTTTTTCAAAGACAAAGCAAAGGAGCCGCCGATCAGACCAACGCCGATCAACACAATTTTGTTAAAGAGAGGACGCGCCTGCGTCGCTTGATTTTCCATCTTTTTGTCAGTTCAAATCAATTCAGACGATAGCCTAGTAGAGTATTGGTCTTTACCTTCGTGCTGGCAAGACCCCAAGGACTTTGGTCTCACTACAAACCCGACTAGATTTCCACCTTCACATGAGGGTGCACCTAAATCTCGTGCGAGATCAAAATTCGCTTCTCACACCGTACAAGGATAAGAACCCAAAATCTTGAAGAAGGCTGCATCTTGATTCAACTCATCCATCGCCGCCTTAACCTTGGCATCCATGGCATGGCCTTCGACGTCGACGTAGAAGTAATACTCCCAATTGCCTGTACGTGCGGGACGAGATTCAAAACGCGTCATCGACACACCATGTTTGGATAGAGGTGCCAACAAATTGTAAACAGCACCCGCTTTATTTGGCGTTGCTAAGACAATAGAGGTTTGGTCCTTGCCGCTTGGTGTCGTGTGCAAGCGCCCCACCACGGCGAATCGCGTGCGATTGTGTGGATCATCCTGGATATGCGCACTGACGATACCCAAATTGTATTGATGTCCTGCGATTTCGCTGGCGATCGCAGCCACGCTGTAATCTGCACTTGCCATGCGCGCCGCTTCCGCATTGGAAGCCACCGCCTGACGTTCAACATGAGGATAATGCTGATTCAACCATGCTTGGCATTGCGCCAAAGCCTGTGAATGGGCACAAATGCGAGTCACGCCTTCCATGGTACCTGACTTACTCATCAGACTATGCTGCACTGGAATCGCCACTTCACCACTAATCGCCAAACTGGTTTGCAGGAGCAAATCCAAGGTACGATTAATAGCACCCTCAGAAGAATTCTCAATTGGCACCACACCAAAATCTGCTGTACCTGCTTCCGTCGCTCGAAACACTTCATCGATAGAAATACAAGGCAAAGCTTCAATTGCGTGCCCAAACTGTTTGTAAACCGCTTGCTCACTGAAGGTACCAACGGGCCCCAAGAAAGCCACCACTACACGACGCTCCAACGCGCGGCAAGCGGACATCACTTCGCGGAAAATCAATTGAATATCGTCGCTACTCAAGGGGCCAGAATTTTTTTCAGCCATATTGCGTAGCACTTGCGCTTCGCGTTCTGGACGAAACACAGGCGCATTGGTTTCAGCCTTAACATGGCCAACCTCTTGTGCAACGCGCGCACGCTGATTCAATAGCTCTAAGATCGCAGCATCAATAGCGTCGATCTTTTCGCGCAAAGGGAGTAATTTATTGTCGTTCATCTGAAAACCTAAAAACCGTTTTTGAATCAAGGCACTTTAAGTGCCATTGAAATTTACATTCATCTATTCAATCTCATTCAAGCTTTTGGCTTGATTCATCAGCGCCACGGTTTCTAGGTGATGGTGGGTACCATGCGAAGAAAGGGCTGATTTTTAAGATCAACTTTCAACGGGAATCAATTGCTTATTCCCTGCTTATTCAATTACATCAAAGCCGATTTCAAACATCTGTTCAATGCCAAGCAAGAAACTAACTCGCGTTTTTCAACGCAAAATCTCGCATAAACGTCACCAGCGCCTGCACGCCATCAATCGGCATTGCGTTATAAATCGACGCCCGCATACCGCCAACCGATTTATGTCCTTTCAACTGCAACAGGCCCTGCTCTTTTGCAGCTACCAAGAAGGCCGCATTCAAGGATTCATCTTTCAAGTAGAAAGGCACATTCATCCTTGAGCGATATTCTTTCGCGACGCGCGTTACATAGAAATCCGTACTATCGAGGAAATCATACAGCAATTGAGCCTTCGCTATATTTTGCTGTTCCATCGCTGCCACTCCGCCTTGGCGTTTCAACCATTGGAATACCAGACCTGCGATATAAATTGAATAGGTCGGTGGCGTGTTGTACATGGAATCATTGTCCGACACATTCTTCCAATCAAATGCGGACGGACAAATTGGCAATGCGTGGCCTAATAGGTCTTCACGGACGATCACAAGCGTCAATCCTGCTGGCCCAATATTTTTCTGCGCACCACCAAAGATGACACCGTATTTCGACACATCAATGACGCGTGACAAAATATGCGATGACATGTCCGCCACTAATGGTGCGTTATTCGTTCTGGCGGCGACATCAGGTACAAAATGGTATTCCACACCGTCGATGGTTTCATTGGTGCATAGATGCACATAGGCGGGGTCTGCGCTTAGATTCCACGTACCCTGGTCAGGCACGCCATCAAAACCTGCACTTTCACTCGATGCAGCCACATTGACGTTGGCATACTTCTTAGCTTCCTTAATCGACTTGCCGCTCCAGGAGCCAGTATGAATAAAATCGATCGTCGCGGGCTGTGCCTTACGCCCGACCAAATTCATAGGAATGATCGCGTTCTCACCAAGGCCACCACCTTGCAAAAACAAAATTTTGTAGTTAGAGGGAACGTTTAAGAGTTCGCGTAAATCTGACTGCGCTTGCGCCAGAATCGACATGAATTCAGGACCACGATGACTCATTTCCATCACCGACATGCCACTGCCATGCCAATCTAACATTTCACTTGCTGCCTGCTGCAAGACTTCTTTAGGTAAGACCGCTGGGCCTGCTGAGAAATTGTAGATGGGTTTCATGGTATTCAAACGATGATCGAAAAACGGTCAGTGGAGCGACTTACTCCACTCGTCGGGCATTTACCCAACACTTTCCTGCATTCTATTGATGAGGGTCGCGTGAACATGGCGTCCACGCGACTCACCTAACTATTACTCGGCAGCTGCTTCGCCGCCTTCAGTTGCTTCAGATTCTGGGTCAGCATCTGTTTCCACAATGCGCTGCAAGCCAGACAGTTTCGTGCCGTCTTCTACAGCAATCAAGGTCACGCCTTGTGTCGCGCGACCCATTTCACGGATTTCAGAAACACGGGTACGAATTAATACGCCACCAGTCGTAATCAACATAATTTCGTCAGTCGATTCAACCAAGGTCGCTGCAACCACTTTACCATTACGTTCAGAAGTCTGAATTGCGATCATACCTTTCGTGCCGCGACCATGACGCGTGTATTCCGTAATCGGTGTGCGCTTGCCAAAACCATTTTCGGTTGCGGTCAAGACAGATTGTTGTTCATTTTCAGCGACCAACAATGCGATCACTTGTTGACCTTCTTCGAGGTTCATGCCGCGTACACCACGTGCAGTACGACCCATTGGGCGCACATCGTTCTCATCAAAACGCACTGCTTTGCCAGAATCAGAGAACAACATCACATCATGCTTACCGTCGGTCAACGCAGCACCGATCAAGAAGTCGCCGTCATCCAAATCCACCGCAATAATGCCGGCTTTACGTGGGTTACTAAAATCAGTCAACGCTGTCTTTTTCACTGTACCCAAGCTAGTCGCCATGAACACATAATGGTCTTCTGGGAACGTGCGGTTATCGCCCGACAATGGCAAGATCACAGTGATCTTCTCACCGTCTTGGAGCGGGAACATATTGACGATAGGCTTCCCACGAGAATTGCGTGAACCTTGTGGCACTTCGTAGACTTTCAACCAATACATGCGACCACGGTTCGAGAAGCACAAGATGTAGTCATGCGTGTTCGCCACGAACAATTGCTCGATCCAGTCATCATCCTTCGTTGCTGCAGCTTGCTTACCGCGACCACCACGTTTTTGCGCGCGATATTCCGACAACGGCTGCGACTTCATATAGCCTGTATGAGACAGAGTTACGACCATATCGACTGGCGTGATCAAGTCTTCAGTTTCCAAATCTGTCGCGTTCAATACAATTTCAGAGCGACGCGCATCTTTATTGCCGATACCGTATTCATTTACACATACAGTTAACTCGTCAGTGATGATCACGGTGACGCGTTCTGGTTTCGCCAAAATGTCGAGTAAATCAGCGATTTCAGCCATCACATCTTTATATTCATTGACGATCTTATCTTGCTCCAGACCGGTCAAACGTTGCAAACGCATTTGCAAAATTTCTTGCGCTTGGTCGTCAGACAATTTATACAAACCATCTGGCTGAATACCGTAATGCTTAGGCAAACTCTCAGGGCGGAAGGCTTCAATGCCACCTGGATTATCTGCCGCTGTACGCGTCAACATCTCACGCACCATGGAGCTGTCCCATGCACGTGTCATCAATTCTTGTTTCGCGATTGGGGGCGTCGGAGCCGCTTTAATAATCGCGATGAAGTCGTCGATATTGGCCAGAGCGACTGCCAAACCTTCCAATACGTGACCGCGCTCGCGTGCTTTGCGCAATTCGAATACCGTACGACGCGTTACCACTTCACGGCGATGCGACAAGAAGCATTCCAGCATTTGCTTCAAGTTCAACAACTTCGGTTGGCCATTAACCAAGGCCACCATGTTCATACCAAAGGTGTCTTGCAACTGCGTTTGCTTGTAGAGGTTGTTCAATACAACCTCAGGTACTTCACCACGTTTCAACTCGATCACGACACGCATACCGGATTTATCGGATTCGTCGCGAATATCGGAAATACCTTCGAGCTTCTTGTCACGCACATTTTCAGCGATACGTTCCAGCAAGGACTTCTTATTCACTTGGTAAGGCAACTCATCAATGATGATGGCCGTACGACCTTCTTTACCAAATTCTTCGAAATGCGTTTTTGCGCGCATCACAACGCGACCACGGCCAGTGCGATAACCATCACGCACACCCGAAACACCATAAATCAAACCTGCTGTTGGGAAGTCTGGCGCAGGAATAATTTCAATCAATTCATCAACACTACACTCCGGATTACGCAAGACATGCAAAGCACCGTTGATGACTTCCGTAATATTGTGTGGCGGAATATTCGTTGCCATCCCCACCGCGATACCTGAGGAACCATTAATCAGCAGGTTTGGAATACGGGTTGGCAATACCGAAGGTTCTTTTTCTTTACCGTCATAGTTAGGCACGAAATCAACGGTTTCTTTATCGATGTCCGCCAATATTTCGTTGGCAATTTTATCGAGTCGGCACTCGGTGTAACGCATCGCCGCAGCATTATCACCGTCGACCGAACCAAAGTTACCCTGACCATCAACCAAGGTGTAGCGCAAAGAGAAGTCCTGCGCCATACGCACCAAAGTATCGTAAATGGAAGCGTCACCATGTGGGTGATACTTACCCATGACCTCACCCACCACACGCGCGCACTTCACGAATGGACGGTTGTAGACATTGTTCATTTCATGCATCGCAAACAAAACGCGACGATGCACTGGCTTCAAGCCATCTCGCACATCCGGCAAAGCACGCCCCACAATCACGCTCATGGCGTAATCGAGGTAGCTCTTGCGCATTTCTTCTTCAAGGGAAATCGGGAGTGTTTCTTTAGCGAATTGATCCATTGGCAGGCAGACTAGTAGTGAAATAGTTCTTAATTTGTTTTTCGCTCAAACACCAAACAAAGCATTCGTGGTGATTGACTTCGTCAAAAATAAGCTTGGTTAAAATAACAAGCCAGCACGAAGCTGGCGGAAAACAACTTTTCGCAACCAAAACCAAACCCTGCTATTTTTTTATAAAACTTCAGATTAGGCTTTAGTGTTCAACTGTTCATTTTAGCACGGCAACTGTAGTGAATCACCGTTTTTATCGTTATCAGAAACCAATCTCAAAACAGCATTTTTTTAACTAGCTTTTACCATCAAACGAGACTTTCAGTATTTTTTAGAAAATCACCACAATGCTGATAGAAATCCACACTGGTTTTGTGTTGTTGTCAAAAAAAGACATAATTTACAGTTCCTGACTTTTCACTCGAATTCATTTAATTGCAGGAAACTACAAGTATGGCAAAATCGGCCTGTCGCAACGCACAATACGCCTTGTTTTGCTTGAGTCCATCTATGAGAAGTCATAGTCATGTCATCAAGCACGTGTTAAAATTCTGACTTCATGTGTGTTGCATACAGAATTTGTGCACATTTACACGTTTTTGCTTTTTTTATTCGAGCAGTTCATCTGCGATTATTCTCAACCGAGGAAGAAATATGAAACTTTTAGTTAATCTCGCGATTGCAGCAACTGCTGTTGCCGCTTTTTCGGCATCCGCTCAGACAATCACTGACATCAAAGCAAATTCACCATACAGCGCTTACGTTCAAGATGCACGTGGCGTTATCGTACGCGACCCATTCGGTCTGTGCTGGAGAACTGGCTATTACACACCAGCTGACGCAGTTGCTGGTTGCGACGCGCCTTTAGCGCCACCAAAACCACCTGCGCCACCAGCACCACCAGCGCCACCTCCAGCACCACCAGCACCACCAGCACCACCAGCACCACCAGCACCAGTCCCAACTTCTGAAAAAGTGACTTTTGCTGCTGATGCGTTCTTTGATTTCGACAAAGCTATCCTGAAACCAGAAGCGAAAGTAAAATTGGATGACATGACATCCAAACTGAAAGACATGAACTTGGAAGTTATCATCGCTACTGGTCATACTGATTCTGTCGGTACAGATGAATACAACCAAAAATTGTCTATCCGTCGTGCTGAAGCTGTTAAGGCTTACATCATCAGCCGTGGCATCGATGCAAAACGCGTATTCTCTGAAGGCAAAGGCGAAAAACAACCAGTTGCTGACAACAAAACTAAAGATGGTCGCGCGCAAAACCGTCGTGTTGTGATCGAAGTTGTTGGTACACGTTCTGTGACTAAGTAATTTTTCGAAATTATTTAAACAAAAAGACCCGCTTCGGCGGGTTTTTTTATTGCTACAAAAAAGTTATTTCTGCAGGTGAAGAATGTCGGCTCAACTTGATATATCCATCGACACCCTCACCTTCACCTGACAAATAATTTACAATGGCAGCTTCTTTATGGAATTGCATAGACATGTCAAATAGCAACACTAATGCGATCAACGCCGATCCGAGTGAAATCCAGAAATTCAGTGAATTAGCGCATCGTTGGTGGGATGCTAACTCTGAATTCAAACCACTCCATGAAATCAACCCCTTACGCCTTGAGTGGATCAATAATATTGTGCCGCTGGCCGGTAAAACTGTTATCGACGTAGGCTGTGGCGGCGGCATCTTGGCTGAATCGATGGCGAAGAAAAAGGCAAAAGTCACCGGCATCGATCTATCGGAAAAAGCCTTGAAAGTTGCTGATCTACATAGCCTCGAATCTGGGGTGGAAGTTCGCTACGAAAAGATCGCCGCAGAAGAAATGGCAGACCGCGAGGCGGGCCAATACGACGTTGTCACCTGCATGGAAATGCTTGAACACGTGCCTGATCCCGCATCCATTATTCGCGCCTGCAAGAAGTTAGTAAAACCTGGCGGGCACGTATTCTTTTCGACCATTAATCGCAACCCCAAAGCCTATCTATTTGCTGTAATCGGTGCCGAATATCTGCTACAAATGCTCCCTAAAGGCACGCACGACTATCAAAAATTCATCACGCCAGCCGAGTTGACTCAAGATATTCGCAACGCAGGTCTACAAGTCAATTCTATGAAAGGCATGAGTTATAACCCGCTTACGCAGATTTATTCTCTTAACCAAGATACTAGCGTGAACTATCTGGTTGCATGCACAAACCCACTATGATTACACCTAAAGCAGTACTTTTCGATCTTGACGGCACTCTGGCAGATACCGCCCCAGATTTGGCCGCCGCGGTAAATGTCATGCGCATCAAGCGTGGCTTGGAGGCAGCTCCCTATTTGAGTCTGCGCCCTTTCGCTTCCGCTGGGGCACGCGGATTAATCGGAGCTGGATTTGGGATCTCACCTGAGTCGCCCGAGTACGAAGCGATGCGTGTTGAGTTTCTACATAACTACGAATCAGCCATCGCTGAGCACAGCAAGTTGTTTGCAGGCGTCAAACAATTACTCGATGGGCTAGAAGAGCTTGGCATTGTTTGGGGAATTGTGACAAACAAAGCAGCGCGTTTCACTGATCAATTAATTCCATTGATTCATCTAAATCACGCTGCGTGTGTCATCAGCGGTGATACGACTCCACATGCGAAACCCCATCCGGAGCCATTATTTGAAGCTGCACGCCGTATTCAGCTTGATGCCAAACACTGTTGGTATGTTGGCGATGATCTTCGCGACATAGAAGCTGCCCAAGCAGCGGGCATGACCAGTATTGCCGCGGCCTGGGGCTATTGTGGAGCGACTGAACCCACACATTGGAAAGCAGATGCGATTTTAGACACGCCGATTGAACTACTCGAACTCGTACGCGCCAAAGTAATGCAAACCCAAGCCGCTTAAATAAATCGACGACAAGGGCTTGAGATCTGGAGCTGGAGCACCATATAGGATATACTTCGTAAAGCTTTGGGGACGACCTGGTTTCGACAGGGGTTGCAAAGCAGCGCAGGGCATACCGAGGCCTGACTACCTCGTAAATACAATCAGAACTATATAACTGCAAACGATAACTCGTACGCATTAGCAGCTTAATCGCTCGCTAGCTCTACACCACTTCTTCCCTAGGGTGGGCTGGCAACAGCAGTAGAGTCATTCATAGGGAATCGTCCTAAGTTGGGTTACTTAGCTTAGGCCTAAATAATAGGTAACTCGTCTTAACGCAGCGTGTGCGTCCGCGTCGTCAAGATCAAATTAAATGGCAGCACTAAGTATGTAGAACTGTCTGTAGAGTGCTTCTGGACGCGGGTTCGATTCCCGCCGTCTCCACCAAAATACTGCAAATGCATCACCAAGTTTGCCTAGAACCCGCCTCTTTTCATAGGAGAGCGGGTTTTTTAACGCCCATAGTCGCCCATTGTTAACCTATAACTACCATGCTAATATGCAGTAACTTTCGCAGTAAACCTCCCTCTTCGGTTACTGCATCAAGAAGTTACTGCATAAAAGGGTTACTGCAATGGCTAAAGAACTCATCTCAGATACCACGCTTCGAGCCTTAAAAGACTCAGACACTACCTATAACGGTAAGAAGCAGATTCATGATGGAAGCGGCCTATACTTGCTTTTAGGCATTAAAGGCAATGGCAGAGCTTGG
>CANHZI010000160.1 GCA_947464955.1 Oxalobacteraceae bacterium | reverse complement strand
TCTTCGCTTTATCCATTATTGCTACACCGCTCTTTGCACAACAAGCCGGCAATCAAAATGATGATAAAAACACAGCAAAAACGACTGCGCGCATCGAACAGGTGCAACTCAAGAATGGCCCTTTGGCTGATTTCTATGAGTTGGTGTCGACACGCTCAGCGATCAATGAAGACATGGCACAAAACAAGGCACAAACTCGCGATAAGCACGAATTAACATCGGCTAAATTGAAAAAGGCTGAGTCTGAAAAACTAGCGAACGCAGGCAAGGAACTCGACAAACTTCCGCAGCACTCCGCCAAGTAAAGATGCGTTCTGCTCGAATTGCTGGTTTGCAGTAGTATAGGAAGCGCAATGCAAGCTCACACAGGGCCTGCCTAGCCTGCTTAACCGCTGCCTCTCTGAAAACCTGTCTATTCGCTTGATAAGGCGGATCAATACGTTGTCGATGTTCCCACTACTCTCAAACAAGGAGCCCTAGTAATGAAATTGTATTTCTCCACCGGTGCATGTTCGCTGACGTCTCATATTATTTTGGAAGAAATTGATGCCAGCTACGAAGCGATACTGGCACCAACCAAAACGCATAAACTACCCGATGGCAGTGATTATTATCTGGTCAATCCGCTCGGCTATGTCCCGTTACTGGTATTAGATGACGGTCGTCAGTTGCGTGAAGGTCCGGTCATTTCACAGTACTTGGCTGACTTGGCGCCAGAAAAAAACCTGTTGCCGGCTGCTGGAAACTTCGAACGTTATAAAGTTCAAGAATGGCTGAACTTCATCAGTACTGAGGTGCATAAAAATTTCTCACCTTTGTTTAACCCTGCTGCACCAGCCGAGTACAAAGAGATGGCGAAACAAAAAGTCTTGGAACGATTGACCTTCACTGATGGTGAACTTGCTGGCAAAGATTATTTGATGGGCGCGCAATATACGATTGCCGATGCTTACTTGTTCAACGTCACCAACTGGGCACCATTGGTCGGTGTTGATATCACTGGCTTAGCGAATCTGAACGCCCTACGTGCGCGGGTCGCAGCACGTCCGGCAACGATCGCAGCGATGAAGGCAGAAGGCTTGATCAAATAAGTAAGTGTCGATAGCGAGATCCGCATCGAATGTGATGAGAAAGAAAAAACGCCGGTCATGTGACCGGCGCTGCAGCTAGTTTGGGCGCCGCCAAGGAACCCAAACTACTTGCATTAAACTAGGCTTGCTTCAATTACTTCGCGGCTGCAGTTTTTACTGGTGTTGTCGATGTTGCAGTAGAAGTGACGGCAGTAGTTGGGGCTGTCGACGTCGTCGATGCTTGTGATGGTTTAGCGTCGACTGTTGATACCTTTACTTCTACTTTCTTCTTACCTGCATGCTTCGCGTGCTTAGTGACCTCTTTTTTTGTCACTTCTTTGTTTGCCATCGTCGCAGGTTCAGTTGTTTTCACAGCTGGCTTCGCTTCAGTTTTCATTGCTTCTTGCTTAGGCGCGACCACCGCTGTTTCTGCTTTAACTGGCGCAGGTGTCGAAGTCGGCGCGACGGCGGTGACTGGAGCTGCTGAGCTTGTGGCAATGATTGCTGCTGGTGCCGCTTTATTCGGTGTTGCACTTGTTGGTGCTGGATTGCTTGTTGCTGCCACTGGCGCCGCTGCTGGTGTTGTTGTCGTTGCTGTCGTCGCTGGGGATTGTGCGAAAGCTGCACCCATGGCGAAAGTAGAAGCGATAAGAGTAGCGATTAACTTGTTCATGATGGGTTCATCCTTTGTTTGTTAAGTTGCGTAGTTGATCTACGTATGCCAAGAACGGGGTCGAAACGGAAACTGTTGACCGCAGAAGCTAGACGGGATTCTCTAGAAATAAACTGAAAAATTTGTCAGCCTAAGGTAGAGTGAGCGCGTTGCAGCTGGCTTTGCCGCTGCCAGAACAAAAATTGAAAAGGAGAAGAACAATGAGTATTGCCAATTGGTGTGTGATGGCAGCCTGTCTGTTGCCAGTAGTGACTGTCGGTTTAGCCAAAGGAAGTTTAGGGCGCGTTTCGCGTCGCGAAGGTGGCTATGATAATCACCATCCACGCGAATGGGAGCAAAAGCTCAGCGGTTGGCAGCAACGCGCTATAGCGGCACAGAAAAATGGCTTCGAGGCCTTGCCTTTGTTCATCGCAGGGGTCTTGATCGCGCAAATGAATCATGCGAACCAAAATACGATCGATCTCTTGGCGCTGAGCTTCATCGTCATTCGTTGCCTCTATGTCGCTGCATATCTTGCTGATAAAGCGACGCTGCGCTCTTTAATTTGGTTTGCAGGCGTCGGTGTAAGCATTGCCTTGTTCTCGATAGGCTAAGAACATGATTCCGCGCTGATGAATCGATAATCTACTTCGCTTGATGCGAAACTTCTGCGCGGAATTCAGAGATGAGCTTGATCACTTGTTGCGTTTGATCGCGATGAATGTAATGACCGGCACCTTGAACGTAGATCAGTTCTGGCGTGCCGGTGATGGTTTTCCAATCAGGCTGCAATTCCTTCACAATCTTCTCGAACGCACCGCTTTCTATCTTTTGAAATTCAGTACGCAGCATTACCTTCACTGGAATCGTTAGAGGCTGTTTGAAATCAAAGCGATCTAAGCACGAAGTCTGTTCATCAAACTCGCGCCTTTCGGTCGCCGAGAATCCAACTAAGCGTACGGTTTTCATCGTTGCAGTTAAGGTAGGCGACTGCGCTTGAATCGTTTCCCAATGACGTGGATGCGTGGGATCGATTAAAACCATACCAATCACGTCCTCTGCATACATGCGCGCAAAAGCGTATTGGTAAATGCCACCAATTGAATGCCCAACGAGTAAAAACGGTGGGCGCACACCAGCTTGATGTAAAGCCGTACGCAGTTCGGTCGCCACCGAACAGGGATCACGTGGCGCCGAGCTCTCTTTGCTGTCGCCATAACCAGGACGGTCATAGGCGAAGATCTGGCTACCACGAGCGAGGTTAGAGGCGATAGGTGACCAACTATCCTTGCCATCGCCAAGCCCAGATTGGAACACCACCGTCGGGCCACCGTTACCCATCTTTGAATAAGCCAGTGGGAGATTATTGATACCGGTATGACCTGTGGTGTAGACGATCTGACTGGCGCAAGAACTGAGCATTGCACTTAAACATAGCAGGGCACTTGAAGTGAAAATTGAACGGTAAGTTGGGCTTCGTTTCATGCACACTATCCTTTGCGCTGTTTAGTCACAACTAAGACGAGGTTAAGCGGAAAGCGCCATTGTAACCAGTGAAGACTTTTTTGCAAGAGTGTTGGGGATGAAACGGCGGTTTGCGGTGCATGTTAAACTATCGCCTAACTATACGAGATTCACCTATGACAAAAGAAAAGAAGCAGCAATTACTATTCGCCGTACTGATGTCGATGTTTATGGCCTTTTGCATGTCAGGCATATTGACCGCATTTAACACAGGTATAGATGGCGGATTTGTAGGTCGATGGGCGAAAGCCTTTGTTGCAGCCTGGATTTGTGCCTTTCCTTTAGTGATGATATTCGCGCCACTCGCTCGCAAATTGGTCGGCACCCTCATCAAATAGGCCGCGACTAAAGCTTAGGGCTTTTGCCAAACACAAACTAAGGCTTGCACCATTTGTTCGCCCTCGCGTCGGCTTTCTTGCTGACGCATTTCCAATATTCGCCAGCCTTGCGCCAAAGCGATAGACTCAAGATACGCCGACGAGTGTGCGAAACGTTGTGAGTGCTGCAGTTGATATTCGCCCTCTTCACACTTCTCGACCGAGAACGCGAAAAGCGCACCTGAATTGAGATGGGTGGCGCAAGATGCCAGTAAACCATCAAGCTTGCCAAAGTAGACTAAGACATCTGCCATCACGATCAAATCAAAACGCGTCGTTTCTTGCTTCAAGAATTCTTGGATATCTGCACAGACTAAACGATCATACAGTGAGAGTTGAGCAGCACGCTCCAACATCGCTGGCGAGATATCAACCCCCGTTAATTGTTGGGAGCTGGCCTTGAGGAACTGCCCACACAGCCCCGTACCGCAACCCAAATCAAGGCTAGTGCTGACTGGCTGCGGTAAATGGCGATCGATCGCCGCTTCTAGCAATTGCGGAATTTGATATTGCAGTTGTTGCTGCAAGTGTGTATCGAAATGCCTTGCATACTGATCGAACAAATCACGCACATAGGCAGAAGGCGCTGCTTCTGGTACCTCAGCTTGGCCAAGGCTGGCCAACAAAAACGCGATATGTTTCGTATCGATACCGCACTCACCCGCCGTTCGATACGCACTTGCAGCGTCTTGAGGGCGATGCATCAGTTTCAAAACATGGCCGTGTTGCAGATACGCGCCTGCGAAACGATCGTTAATCGCGATGGCATATTCGCAGTGCGACAAGGCTTGTTCTAGGTGGCCAAGTTGCTTGGCGATGATCGCCAAATTGCAGTGCGCAGGCGCATATTGCGGCTCTAATTGCAGGCAGGCGAGATACGCTTGTTGCGCGTCCTCTTTCATACCTTGCTGTTGATAGCTGACACCGCGCGCGAAATGCCAGCGGCCTTCGTTTGGTCGCCAACGCATGCCATCTTCGAAATCGAGTAAAGCATCTTCATGCAGCCCCATGGTTTGCAATGTTAACCCGCGTTGGTAGTAGGCCTCGGCTTCGTCAATCTGCAAGTCCATCGCTTTTTCATAGCTAAGTATTGCTTCTTCAAAGCGGTCTAGGCTACGTAACACATTGCCGCGATTAATCCATGCGAGCACGTAGTCTTCCTGCAATTGCAGCGCTAACTCATAACAGGATAAGGCTTCCGTATGGCGTTCGAGCTGATGCAGGCAGGCGCCCAAATTACAGTGCAGCTTTGCTTGCTGCGTATCTACCGCCAGCGCCTTGCCAAAAAAATTGAGTGCCGATTGAAAATCGCCGCGCTGTTGTGCGATCACGCCGATCAGGTGCAGGGCATCAAATTGACGAGCATCGATTTGCAGAACCTGCACGTACAAATCTTCAGCAGCCGATAGTTGCCCTTGTTGATGCAAATCGATGGCACGGTGGAGGAGGTTTGCAATAACAGTAGACATAGAGGCGAAAATGCGAAATCAAAAATACAAAAGCCACATTTAAACATATGCCGCAGCGATATGGCTCAAACCACACAGATTTCGTGTGAAAGATCGTCGGTCGACTTTATACAAGGCATCATGATTTCATTTTAGAATAGGAAAGCTTTTTCTGACCTCCTAGCTTTTTGATTGACGAGACCACTATGCCAACACCCGCACGTAAAATTCTGTTTGTCTGTATGGGCAATATTTGCCGTTCGCCGACGGCTGAGGGCGTATTTCGAGACAAAGTCGAACGCGCTGGATTGAGTGCCGAGTTTAAGATTGATTCAGCGGGTACTCATGCCTACCATGTTGGCGAAGCACCGGATTTGCGCTCTCAAGAGTATGCGCTCAAGCGAGGTATCGATCTGTCTACGCAGCGCGCGCGGCAAGTGCAAGCGAGTGATTTCACGCAATTCGATTTGATCTTGGCGATGGACAAAGACAATTTGCGCCTACTGCAAAGTCAATGCCCGAGTGCTCAGCAGCACAAGTTGAAATTGATGATGTCATTTGCGACGCATAGCCCGTCGGAGGTCGTCCCCGATCCGTATTACGGTGGCGGACGCGGTTTCGACCTCGTACTCGACTATTTAGAAGATGCCGCCGAGGGATTATTAGCAAGTGTATTGCACAAGCTGTAGAATTTTTCGTGTTTTTGAGAGATTTGGGGCTAAAAGATGTGTGAGCGTTGTCTATTTTGTGATCATAGTAAGTTCGACCTCATTGCTGAGAATGAGTTGAGCTATGCCATTCGAGACAAGTATCCGGTGACGGAACTACACACCTTGATCATTAGCAAAAAACACTACCCTACGATGTTCGAGTTGCCGCAACCGGAATTGGTAAGCATATTGGAACTAGCAAAACAATGTAGGGAAGAAATTGTCTTTGATGACCGACGTGTCTTAGGTTTTAATTTTGGTGCCAATTCGGGCGTGATTGCTGGTCAAAAGATTCCGCACGTGCACTTCCACCTAATACCTCGGCGAAACGGCGATCTCGCGCCACCGCCCGCAAGGCCTTGAATATGTGATCTTCCCGAAATCGCAGTCATGCGAGCACTCATCGTCAAAGTTAGAATTTTCCAAATAAATTTGACGATTAGTTGATGACCAAACTCGCCATAGCCATCGCCATAAAATCCTCAGGCAAACTGGGTGTCTTGACACTGGCTGGTAGTTGATACACGGTATCGGTCACCCTCACGGTAAACGGTTTCCCCGCTTCTGCTTCGATCTCGATGGTGTTTCCGAGCAAGGCGTCTGCTTTGTTTCTGCCATGTATCCACATGCTCCAGCGGGTAGGCTCAATGCCGTTGACGGGCATACCGTTGAGCTTGGCACTGAATATCTTGGCGCCTTCAAATGCGATATGGGTATTAGGCGCATGCAGTGGACTTTGCATTGCGAGCTTCAGTTTGAGGCGTTCACCAAGGACTTCTGAGCTTTGCACTTGAATGACAGGGCGCGGCAAGTTCAAATCATCGGCTTGCTCCAACCAAATCTGACGTTTGCCAAAACGCGATAAGGGACCGAAGACAGTATTGCCTGCTTTTTGTTCGGCCTTATTGCTAAAAACGCGCAGGGCATCGCGATGCAGGGTCTCGTTCGGGGATGCCCACCAGCTCTCACCGGCTTGTGCTCCGGCGATATACATCAGCTGTGCCGGTTGTGGGAAATTGCTGTGAAAATTCGCCGTTGCTAGCGCACCCATCACCACAAAAATTTTGACGAAGGCGAGCGGGACCCAACGGCGCAAGTGGGTGGCAAACTCAAGCAAAAGTGGGATGTACAATCCAAGCAATAAGCTCATCAGCAAGATAGGCACACCAATTGAATAGAAGCCTAAGGCAACCGTGATCAACAAGACGAATGGCGCAAACAGAATAACGACTGGCAATACGCCTGCCAGCAAGACCCATAACTGGCGTCCTACACGTTTGTCGGTAGGCATTTGACTCAAATAGGCCCATGAGCCCAGTATCAAAAGAAGTGGCAAGGCAAATAGAAAACTCGCTCCTGCATACTGCACGCTCGTAAAGCCAAGTAAGCCTAACCAAATCCAGACCGCACCAAAACTGAGTTCTTGTTGTTGAAACCAGCGACACAGAAATTTTTGCAAGTAGCTGAATAGAGTAACAAAGAGCAGAACCAAGGCCAATAAATAGTAATGACCAATGTCGGGGTCGCGCATGCTGGCGTATTCCGGGTAGATACGGCAGATGAATACCCATACGCGTTGCGCCAAGAACGCGAATAGCGCGAGCTCCAGCAAGAACAACAAAGAAGCTAAGAGACTCTTCGAGATACGAATAGCTTGCGCTTGGCCGCTTGCTTGGGTTTTCATTCTGGCGAAGAGCCAGATCGCAAAAACCGTCAACAGCACAGCGATAGGGATCGCCCAAGTACTAGAATAGTGGACTAAGCCTAGTAGTGGTAGGCTGAAATAGATTTGGTTACTGCTTGCCTGTTGTAAGCTCAGCTGGCCCAAGTCTTGACTGACGAAATGCTTGAGCAAATCGAGCATTAAGCTTGCTTGTTGCTGCTGTGATGCCGGGTTAAGAAATTCGGCTTTATCGTGGCGCGTGTGATAGCTAGAAAAGTTATCGATCATCGCAAAGTTAAGTCCAGGTAGGTCTTTTTTGCGGAAGACGCTAAAGTCAGTATCGTTAGGCAAGGCTTTATACACTTCATACATCACCGAATTGCTGATGGCATAAGGTGTAGCTTGCGCGAACTCTTGGATCAACTTGCCGTTTTTCGCACTGGTTTCAAACATCAAAATAGGACCGGCGTTACCGCGATTATCAAAGTTCAACACCATACCCACATCTTTGATCCAAGGATGTTGTTCAGCAAAACCAACGGCACCGAGTAATCCGACCTCTTCAGCATCGGCAAATAAGAAGATCACATCATTGCTGCGTTTGTCGGTTGTTTTTAGGCTAGACAAGGCTTGCAGCATATTGGCCACTGATACGCCATCGTCGCCCGCGCCGAAACTATTCGGTACCGCGTCATAGTGCCCGGCTATCAACAGTGCTTTAGGACTAGCGTTTGTGGGGGCATTAGGCTCACTTGCAGGAACTCTGACGAGAATATTCTCAATCTGCGCTGCCGCTCGACTTTCAGGATGAATAGCAAAACTTTGTTGAAGTTGTGGCTCATATCCCAGTGCACGAATGTGAGAAATCAGATAGTCACGTACTCTGCCATGGGCCGTACTCCCGACCGGATGCTTTTCTTTGGTAATCTGTTGCAGGTGCTGGTAGGCCTGCGTGTAGTCATAAGCAGGGATGGTTTTCTGCGACGGTTGATTCCAATGTATCGCGAACCAGGCGCAAACCACAATCAAAGCTATCGCGACGATAAGTTCTAGCCTGCGCTTTGAATTACTCGTCTCGGATTGTGGATTGTTCAGAAAAAAGAAAGACATGCCAACTCCAAAAATAAGGGGATGGCATGCATTCTGAACCAATTACCACTTACTGCAAACTAGGATTGTGATCGGCTGTTGTATTACTTACGATACGATCAAAGAAAGCTTGCGGCTGAGAGTTTAACTTGGTGCGAAGACGCGAATTCGATGACCATCTGGATCCAGCGCAACACAGGTATAGCCGAAATCCATGGCGGTCGGAATCTGCGCAATCGCGATCTTTTTGTCTGACCACGTTTGATGTAAGTGCTTGACTTCATCTGCATGATCAACAGTAAATGCGATCTCACTCGATCCTGCGGCGCCATTGGGCATGGGTAGGACATTTTGCTTGGCCCATAAACCTAGCATGAGCCCATTTTCTAGTGCAAACATGGCGAAGCCTGGTGAAGACTCGATCGGTGCAAGGCTAAGTAATTCTTGGTAGAAAACAGTACTATCAGCAACATTGCTAACGTAGAGTAGTATGAAATTGGGATGGCGCATTGTGAATCCTCATCATCTAGATAAACTCAGTGACACAGACCATTCTGCGTCAACGAGGACTAGAATATCGTGAGCTACTGTCAGTTTTTGTCAGTAGTCTTACAATAAGCGGAGTGTTATTGCGCCTGTTCAAAGGGGTTTCTCAGGTATCCCTTCTTGCTGCCGCCATTGCTGTAATAAAGCCTGTCTGCGTTGTGGATAACGAATAGGATAAACCTTAAACGATAGAATACGATCAGTACGAAAATGCCGAATTTCTTGACGAAGTTCACACCATGCAACTAGAACTCGTAGGTGTTCGAAAAAGCCGAGAGCGAAGGGCCATATCATGCGCTCGCTTTGATTCCCCTTTGCGTCTGCGTATTGCACCAGAACTTTATGCTCTTGACGAATAGCCGCACGTAACAGTGGTAAGGCTGTATCAAAGTCAGCTTGTTTATCATCAGGGCCAACCAAAAGAGTATTCGTGTCGAGTGCTCGCCTGAGATCATCGGGCAATACCGCCGCCACTTTATGCAGAGCGGTGCGCGCTGCTGCAGCTAAGCGTTGATCTCCACGTTCTGCAACCCAACGCGAACCTAACACCAAGGCTTCGATCTCTTCTTCGGAGAACATCAAGGGCGGGAGCATAAATCCTGGCTTTAGAACGTATCCTAGCCCCGGCTCACCGGTAATGTTGGCGCCCTGTTGCTGTAGGCTGGCAATATCGCGGTAAAGCGTACGTACGCTAATGCCAAGTTCCTGTGCTAATGCTTGGGCAGTCACAGGGTAGCGATAAGCGCGTAGTAACTGTAATAAATCCAGTAGACGTTGAGTGCGAGACATAGTCGATTTAGGTGGGTTTGCACACTACTGCCAAAATATGGCAGTCAATACGAATAGTATCTCAATGCACTTTATTTGGACGATTAAATAATCGCCTTCAACTCTTTTGCCAAAAAATCAAACACGACCCGTATGCGTTGATTGCTTTTTAGTTCTCTGTGGCTGGTGAGCCATACTGGTAAATCGGGTACTTCGGCACCAATCTCTATGCGTTGTAAGTTGGGTTCTCGTTTTGCCAGCCAATGCGGCGCGACCCCAATTCCTAGCCCAGCTTTCAGCGCTTCCCAATTGACCAAATGATTGTCGCAACGAAAACCGAAGAAGTGCTTGTCTATGGTAAATCCTGCTGCGCGAAAGCCTTGGATGAAACGGTCCGATTGGTCCAATCCTAGCCAGCGATACGCAGCTAGATCTTTCAGTTTGCTAGAATTCTTATCCGAGTTTTTCCTTGTGGTAGGTTGACGTAGATAATCCTTAGTTGCGTAGAACCCGATACCCCAGTCTCCGATATGGCGGGTGATCAAGGCAGTTTGTGTCGGACGTACCAT
>CANHZI010000159.1 GCA_947464955.1 Oxalobacteraceae bacterium | reverse complement strand
TCAAGGCAAAATGTGCTGCGGCAGAACGCCAATGGATACTTTGCTTGAAGGGAAATTGATTTGGGTTGAAAAGAATTTGACTCAAATCTAATCTGACAGACACCCTAGAAAAACTGGTAACTGTCAGATCGGGTATGAGCTAATACACACTAAGAATGCGCCTTTTTTACCTCTACATTGTGATCCGCACTCCACCCAATGCAGACTCAGGCTTCGACATCCTGCTTCGAATTTATGTTCAACGAAGTGCCGCGTTCACCGCTTGGAAAAATGCCGTGTTGTCGCTGCCAGCACCGCCCGTCGGTTGCACTTGAGCACCCCACAAAACAATCACTACTTTACTCGCTGGATTTATGTACATGGCTTGACCATGAATACCAATTGCCGCATACGCTGCATCACGCTGGCCGGCAAGATCTGTAGCGGGCCACCAAAGATAACCGTAAGCCAAAGGTTTTCCATTTTTCAGCAAGGTAGGCGTGGTTGCTTCATAAGTCCAACCATCAGGGAGAACCACCTCATTTTTAATCCGTCCTTGGTTCAACATAAACAAACCAAAACGCCCATAATCACGCAGCGTTGCACTAATTCCGCTACCGCCAATCTCCACACCATTTGGTGAATCTAACCACCAATAGGCGTCCGCCTCCATCCCAAAACGCCGCCATATTCTCTCGCTCAAATATTCGGATAAGGAAATCCCTATCGCATTACGCAAAACCTGCGCCACCACTTGAGTTTCCCCAGTATTGTAATTGGCCATGGTTCCCGCTTCGGCCACACGCGGCAATTTGCGCATCACTTCGAGCGCAGAACCTGGTTTTTGACTAATTTGTGCTTCAAGCAAGCGGCGGCGATCAGAACGCGGATCGGAATACGTTTCGCTCCATGCCACGCCGGAAGCCATCATTAGCACATCACGCACGCTCGCATCTTGATAAGCACTACCCTTCAGCTCCGGCACATAGGTACTGACAGAGTCTCGTAGACTCTTGATTTTGCCTTGTTTGATCGCAGCGCCAACTAATGTAGAGGTAATCGACTTTGCGACTGACATCGACATCCAACGTGTTTGTTCAGTATTTCCGTATCGGTACTGTTCCAACACGACCTTGCCGTCTTTAAGTACGAGCGCTCCTGCGACTCGGTTTAGCTCAAAAAACTGAGAAAGATTAATGGTGCGACCGCGTTCCTTCCACTCTAATTGCGTCAATTGTTGACGCATTTTAAAGTCGGCTGATGGCAATACCAAAGCTTGCTTGGCAGGCGCCGCCTTGATCTTGTTCACGGGGAAGATGCGATCAATATTGCGAAAAGTATTGACCGCCAACTCTTGGCTAAGCCTTCCATCATACATTTGCCGCACATCACCAATGGGCTCCTGCGCATGCGGATAAGTTGGGGCGGCGATCAGGCTCGGTTTGTCACGCTCACCTGCAAAGACATCTGCACCGGGCACGAGGCCCAAATTCAGCAACAAAAGGAGATAAACGATTCGAGCTTGCGGCATGCTTAGCTTTCGAGAATAAACCAGCCCTATTGTCACCGCGGGCTGATTTTATTTCAAGTCTTCCAACGTCACCGATAGCTTTGCCTGATGCTGACCACGATTGCTCCACATCCAACAGTAGGTCTGATCTTCATTAACATCCAAGCGACCTGCTGCATTCTTTCTGGCTTTTAGCTTACTGGGATACTGTACTTCCTTACCGACATGGAAATGAATATTGAAATCGAGCGCCTTATCACTATCGAATCGCCATCCGACATGTGCTCCATTCTGCATATCTCCACATAATTCAAGTGCTTTTCCGGGCGCTATTGTTTCTACCATCACCTGGCGCTTTTCTTGATCGAATCGGATATCTCTTACTGATGCCATGCTCGTAGACGACGCACTAATGCCAACTAACAAGGCGAACGCAGGTAATATAGACGCTACTTGTCTAGGCTTTACAAGATGCGCAACAAAATCAATGGTGGTGTGCATGTCCATCCTCAGCCTTCCCAGGTTTAGCGTTCTTTTTAACCACCGCAAATGGTGTAAAGCGGGCCTGCTCGGCACCCTTACCCGCCATTGTAAAAGTGAGGGCTGCTTTCAAATCTGCTGTCGCAGCATAATTAGCCTGACCTACCATTTCATTTTCACCTTGTGGCTGCAGTTCGACTGAGATTTTTTGTTTTCCTTGAACAATCAACAAATTAGCGGTCGCGCCTTTTGTAGAGATAGCTTTCGCTGCATGATCCGTGACATACACTGTCACTGGATTTGCGCTGGCATTCGTACTACCGGCCTTCAACACTAACTCAAAGTGATAAGGGCCCGCCATACGGGTTTGTCCGCCATGTGGAGACTTGACCGAATCAAAGTACTTATCATCATGTGCGAAACTCGAACCCGCACTCAGCAACAGACTCAGGCCTGTGAACAAACTTAACAAGCTAGATTTCATCTTCATTTATTTCTCCTTTTAATCGTCAACAAATTCTCAGGTTTCACTTCTTTAATATGCATGCTGATCTTGCTGATCTTGCTGATCTTGCTGATCTGACTGGTTCTGCAACAGTTTTTGCAGCGGCTGTTCGCCCCAACGCCAAAACATTAAAGGCGTTAACAGAGTATCCAACAACGTAGAACTAATCAAACCACCGAAAATCACGACGGCAACTGGATGCAAGATTTCTTTGCCCGGCGCATCAGCAGAGATCAATAAGGGTAACAGTGCGAACGCAGCAACCAAGGCGGTCATTAACACGGGTGTTAAACGTTCCAGTGAGCCGCGGATAATCATTGCTTGTCCAAATTTTTCACCTTCAAACAAACACAAATTAATGTAGTGACTGATTTTTAAAATACCATTGCGCGTCGAGATACCAGCCAAAGTAATGAAACCAACCAAAGCAGCAACAGACAAGCTTTGCCCGGAGAGCCATAAAGCGAATACGCTACCAACCAAGGCCAGAGGAATATTCCCCATGATAATCAAGACTAAACTCACTGAACGATAACGTCCATACAGCACTAAGAATATCAGCGCCAAGGAAACGACAGCCAGAATCGCAATTAAATTCGAGGCCTTTTCTTGGGCTTGGAATTGTCCTTCTAAGCTCGTCGAATAGCCTGTCGGTAGTTTTAAGGCAGCGATCTCTTCGCGAATATCAGCGACTACCGCTCCCATATCGCGACCATCGGTATTGGCAGAGATTACAATACGTCGCCGCGAATTTTCACGATTAATTTGGTTGGGACCATCGTTCTCTTCCACCTTTGCCAATTGTTGTAGCGGCACATGCCCACGCGGTGTCGAAATCAATAACTGCTGCAAGGAAGCTAAATCACGCCCCTGATCTGGCAAGCGCAACAACAAATCAAAACGACGATTCCCCTCAACTAGTTGGGTGATTTTTTCGCCTTCAATCTGTTGCTGTAAATTTCTAAGTAATTCTCCTGGACTCAGACCATAGCGCGCCACCTGCGCATAATCAATATTGATTTTGATTTGTGGAATGAGAACTTGTTTTTCAATTTGCAAATCCGTGATGCCAGGTACCCGTGCCAAACCTTGTCGCATTTGGGCTGCCAAATTACGCAATTGATCTAAATCGTCACCAACAATTTTTAAAGCAATCTGCGCTCGCACGCCAGATAATAGATGATCTAATCGATGCGAGATTGGTTGACCCACATTACTATTGGCAGGCAAGGTCTGCAAACGGCTACGGATGTCTTCGATGATGGCATCGCGACTGCGCGTGGATTTTTTGAGATCTACATCCATTTCACTGTAGTGCACACCTTCGGCATGTTCATCCAGTTCCGCACGACCTGTTCGGCGCCCCACTTGCGTTACTTCCGGCACTTCCAATATCAGCTGCTCGGCAAGACGTCCGAGGCGATTAGACTCTTCCAAACTAGTTCCTGGATTTAAGACCAGATTCACCGTTAGTGTGCCCTCATTAAAAGCAGGAAGGAATGCGCGTGGAAAGAAAGGCACCGCTGCTGCCGCCAACAAGACCAACACGATAGCAGTGTTGAGGAGCCACTTAGTGTGTTGAAAAGACCAACTAAGTAAAGCGGTATCCCATTGTTTGAGTTTTCTTACCAGTGGGCTGTCGCCATGTCCCAATTGTTTCATTTGCGGCAGTAGAAAGTAGCATAAGACTGGCGTCACCGTCATCGCCACCAACATACTGGCCAAGATCGAAACGACATAAGCGATCCCCAAGGGCGTGAAAAGGCTTCCTTCAATACCGGGCAATGCAAACAGGGGGACAAATACGAGTACTACAATTAAGGTCGCATATACGATACCGCTACGCACTTCGCCGGAAGCACGCGCAATCACCGCGAAACTCGACAATGGTTTTTCAAGTAAAGCATTCTCTTTCAAGCGACGTAAGACATTCTCGACATCGACCACAGCGTCGTCAACCAGTTCGCCGATGGCGATCGCCAGCCCGCCGAGGGTCATGGTGTTAATCGACAAGCCCAAGTAGCGAAAAACTAAGATAGTCACGACCAAGGACAAGGGAATCGCAATCAAAGAAATCAGGGTCGTGCGTATATTTAACAAGAATAGAAAAAGTAAGACCGCGACTAAGATTGCACCATCACGCAAAGCTTGTTTAACGTTATTGAGGGAGTTCTCGATAAAGTCCGCTTGTCGAAATAAGAACTGTGGTTTACCTACCCCAACAGGCATATTTTTGCTCAGTTCGGCTATCGCCTTTTCCACTTCGCGCGTCAGCTTGACACTATCAGCTGTCGGTTGCTTTTGCACCGAAAGAATCACTGCAGGCTTACCTGCATAACCGGCATCACCGCGCTTAAAAGCGGCTGAGATCTTTACCTCAGCTACTTGCTTTAACAAAATCGCTTGACCGTTTTTCATCGCCACTACGATATTCTGCAAATCTTCTAGACGAGTTGTTCTCCCGATCTGACGAATCAAAAGTTCGCGACCATTCGCCTCGGTGAAACCACCGCTGGTATTGGCCCCAAAATCCTTCAAAGCAGCATCAATTTGCGTCAAACTGATATTGAGTGACTGCATTTGTGCAGGTTTAATTTCGACCCGGAATTGGCGCACTTCCCCGCCGATCGGTGTAATCTGCGCGACGCCAGGCACATTCAATAAACGCGGTCGCATCACCCAATCAGCAAATTCACGGGCACGCATGGCAGCCGGAGTTAGCTCACCCGATTCACCAGCAAGCGCTTTCTCTTCAATCGGCAAGGCGACTAACAAAATCTCGCCCATAATCGATGAGATTGGGCCGAGCTGCGGTTGCACACCAGCGGGCAATTGTTCACGCACCAAGTTTAGGCGTTCAGCCACTTGTTGGCGATTTCGATAGATATCGGTACCCCAATCAAATTCCACATAGACGATCGATAAACCAATTCCTGATACTGAACGTACTCGACTCACGCCAGCCATGCCATTCATACTTGACTCAATTGGGAAACTCACCAATTGCTCCACTTCTTCAGGCGCCATACCGCCAGCCTCGGTCATCAACGTGACCGTAGGCTTGTTTAGATCGGGGAACACATCAACTGGCATCTGACGCATACTCAACAATCCCAGTACGATCAGCAGAATCGAAGCAGCCAACACCATCAGGCGCTGACGCAGACTAGTGTGAATAATCGCTTGAAACATATTCACCTATCCTATTTGACTTGCGCCAATAAACTCGCACCACTGACCAAAATACGATCACCATCCTGCAGGCCAGAACTCACCACCACCCGCTGCGCATCTAAGCTTTTGGCTTGCACGGCGCGCGCCACAAAGCGCTCTGCTTCTGTGTGCACCCACACCATTTGTTGCGAATTAGCTGTTTTAAACAATGCGCCAATCGGAAGCGCTACTCCCTCGAACTGCTGGCGCTTCTGCAGAAACACTTGCAGAGTTTGCCCAACTGCAGCAACTTGGTTCTTACTACTTACCTTGAACAGCAAGGGAATCGCTTGCTCACGCATTTGCTGGCCGCCGCCAACGAAACTCAATTGAAGCTCTGGCGCTTTCCCAGCTGCGGCACCTGCATTCCACGTAGCACTCGCTTTAACGACATCGCCAACTTGTAGTGCTTCATATGACAAGGCCTCAACCATTAAACGATTGGGGTCAATAATTTCAAACAGGGTTTCGCGGGCATCGACCACTTGGCCAGCGGTCGCGTTAGCAATACTAATCACCCCAGAGACCGGTGCGATGAGGGCCTCCATCTTGTATAGGCTAACTTCGACTGCTACTTTGCGTTTGCTCAATGCTTGAACGTCATAACGCGCTGTTTCTATGGTCGCTTTCGGCAATGCATCTGCCAGGGCTTCATAGCGTTGTAGCTTTTTCTCAGCTATCGATAACTGGGCATCAAGATCGGCCAATATTGCCGTACTATTGCCACGGTCTAGACTAGACATCACCGGCCGAAGATATGCCAACACCTGGCCTTTGCTCACACGTTGCCCTAAACTTGGTAGACCCTGCCCGCTTGTCTCAATCCGCCCAGCTTGACTCGCCTGAACTTTACCGCCAGCGTTGGGGTCTGCGATCACTTTGCCGTTAAGTTCTATAGTTTGCGGCCATTCATCTTGGGTCGCGATGATAGTACTCAGTTGCAGTTGCCGTTGAACCAGCTTGGGGACAAACAAGCTGCCATCCGCCAATCGCTGCGGTGCGCTGGCATCACGCATGACGGCTAGTGCATTGCTCGACTTCTGTTTCACAGCTGCCTTCGAACTTGCGGCTGGTTTTTTGCTATGATCTTCGTCACCATGCGCAAGCGCAGATTGTATCGTCAGCGAATTAACAGCCACGCCAAAAGCCAAAGCATTCAATACACTTTGCACGCGGCACAAACGCGTTTTTTTATCAGTCTTCATTTTGCGCCTCCGCTAAAATCTTTCCCTATTGCTGACGCAGATGGTGAGACTTCAAACGAGGTTTGCCCTTCTTTTACCCTCGCATTTCGCGCCCTCAAGATGATCAATGCTGCTAGCACCAATCCTAAGCCGCTTGTGACTCCAATTAACCATTTCCACCACATGACACCATTTTCACCATGATCGTGCGCTTCATCCTCGTCTGGAATTTCGATACTCGCCGTCATCACATCACTACTGTCTTTGGTTTGCAAAGAGAAGATCAAAGGATACTTTCCTATGCCTTCCATCTCGCCTTTGGGAAGATCGAGCACATAAACACCCGTTTCGCCTTCCTTAGCAAATAGCTTCCATTTACCTTGGCTCTCCACTTCAAGTTGCGCACCCCTTACCGCTGCATTTGTATCGAAACGGTCAAGATAAATCACTAAGTGCCGACCTTGTAATACCGCCACCAATTCAAACTCTTCAGTCTGAGCACTGGCACGCGGCGCTACTGCAGCAGCATTCGCCACTGGTGCGCTATGTTCATGATCGTCATTGCCGTGAGCAGCAGCGATCGCAGTCACAAGCGTAAAAGCAAACGCCAAGCAAAAATCTCTATAGAATTTCAATTTCTACTCCTTATTGATAATAGAAATTATGCCTAGCAGGTACCGACAGCAGGCTGACAGCAAGATTACAAATCCGTAATCTTGGGGCGAAGCGGTCACGATTACAGGTAAAATGAAGCCAACCTGTCCACGAAACCTGATGCATCACGATGAAAATACTGATCGTCGAAGACGAAATCAAAACCGGAGACTACCTAAAGCAAGGGCTCAGCGAGTCAGGCTTTGTTGTCGACTTGGCGCGGGATGGCAATAATGGTTTGCACTTGGCGAAAACGGGTGACTACGACTTGTTGATATTGGATGTCATGCTACCCGAACTCAATGGCTGGCAAGTGTTACAACAATTACGACAAGCGGAGAAGCAAACACCCGTTCTCTTTCTCACAGCGAAAGACCAAGTCGAAGATCGCGTGAAAGGCCTAGAACTCGGGGCCGACGACTATCTCATCAAGCCTTTCGCATTTTCTGAACTGCTGGCACGCGTGCGCAGTCTGTTAAGGCGTGGCAAGCAACAACTCGAATCAAGCGTACTACGAGTGGCCGACCTCGAGCTCGATTTAATCAAACATCGTGTCAGTCGACATGGTCAACGTATCGATCTAACAGCAAAAGAGTTTTCCCTGCTTGAGCTTTTCGTGCGGAGGCAAAGCGAAGTCTTAAGTCGATCCTTAATCGCCTCGCAAATCTGGGACATGAATTTTGATAGCGATACCAATGTCATCGAAGTTGCCATCAGACGCCTACGCGCGAAGCTCGATGACGACTTTGAACCCAAGCTGATTCATACTTTGCGCGGCATGGGTTACGTCTTGGAAGTGCGCGACGGTAAAGACCTATGAAGATTCGGTTTCTCCAAGAACTCTCACTGACTGCTAGGCTCAGCCTATTCTTTACTTCCTTAGCCTGCGCAGTCTTGTTAGCACTGGGCTGGCTAGTGGGAGCCTCCATTGAACAACATTTCGAAGAACAAGATCGCCACGCTTTGAGCGGCAAACTCGAACTGGCCCAGCACATTATTGAACGCGTCGACAATGCAGAAGATGTACAACGTCTGCAAGACCAACTGAGCGATGCCCTTGTTGGCCATCATGATTTATTGATTCATATTCTTGACAATCAAGGACGCGTCATTCTTAGCTCCGATAGCAAACGTTTTCCTGATGCGCTGCTCCTCGGCAGCCCGCAGCAAGATGTATCTCACGAGATGAAATTACATACCTGGCAAAGTGATGGCCAAAATTATCGTGGATTGATCATGCGTTTACCGACCAAGAATCCCCAGTTTTCGCCTATCACCGTCGCCATCGCAACCGACATCGCGCATCACCAAGCTTTTATGAAAACGTTCATGAAAACGCTCTGGTTATTTGTGGTGGTGGCAGCGATACTGACCGGCGTATTGGCGTGGTTCGCGGCTAGCCGTGGCTTAGGCCCGCTCAAGAAAATGTCAGCACGCGCCTCTGAGATTACCGCAACCAAACTCGATCAACGCCTCTCGCTTGATTCCGTGCCGCCAGAACTAGCTGATCTTGCGCACCATCTCAATCAAATGTTAGCAAGACTAGAAGAAGCCTTTCATCGCTTATCCGATTTCTCGTCTGACTTAGCGCATGAGTTGCGCACACCGATCAGCAATTTAATGATGCAAACCCAAGTATCATTGACACAAACCCGTGACGCGGCGAGTTATCGCGAGGTACTCGAATCGAATGCTGAAGAGTACGCACGTTTGGCCAGTATGATCAGCGACATGCTGTTTTTGGCGAAGGCCGAACATGGCGCACGTCTAGTGCATCAAGAGCGAGTCGATCTGCGTGCTGAAATTCAATCGCTATTTGAGTACTACGAAGCTCTGGCCGAAGAAAGACATATTGCGTTCGCATTGCATTGCGATGAACAGCAAACATGGGAAATCATGGGTGATAGACTCATGCTAAGACGGGCGTTCAGCAATATCTTAAGTAATGCCTTACGATATGCGACGGCACATACCAACATCGAAGTTGAACTTCGCGCGGTAAATCATCAATTTCACATCTGCTTCAACAATCACGGCGACACCATTCCTGCCGCACAACTCTCCCGCTTATTTGAACGCTTCTATCGTGCCGACCATGCACGTCAGCACGCCGATGGCGAAGGTGCTGGTTTAGGTTTGGCGATTGTGCAAGCGATTGTGCGTGGTCATGCGGGAAAAATTACCGCACATTCTGAGTCAGGAATCACAAGTTTCATCATCGCCTTGCCGGACACAGCAAAATAAAAAAGGGAGACTCGCGTCTCCCTCCTCTTCCGTTTTCAATGTTCTCTTTATTGTGCCAAGCGTTTAGCCAATTGGTACAAGAAGCTTTGCCCTTCATACAGTGATTTCACAGGCAAACTCTCATTCAAACCGTGGGCATTCGAGCCTTCTGGATAATGAAAGATACCGCTCACGCCGTAAGTTGGAATACCAACGCTATTCAAAAAGCGACCATCAGTGCCTCCAGGTGACATCGTCGGCACCACAGGAATCCCTGGCCACATTTGATTCGTCAGATCTGTCACCGCTTTCATCAACTCGGGATGCAATTGTGCAATTGGCGGCACCGTCGCCGTGCCAAGTGCCGTGATTTTGATGTCATTATCAGCAATCACCGTCGCCAAAGTGGCTTGTGTTTGCTCGACTGTCTCACCCGGCAAAATGCGGCAATTGACGGTCGCCTGTGCGCGTTGTGGCAAAGCATTGCTTGCGTGCCCCGCATTGACCATGGTTGTCACGCAGGTAGTGCGTAAGCTAGCGTTATTGAATGGGCTGCTGTTACTCAAGCGCGCAACGGCTTCCATATCTGCAGGCTCTTTCACCACGGCTTTCATATCACTTGCCAATTGACCGCTTTCCAGATTCGACATCGTTTCGAAATACGCACGTGTCGTCGGTGTGAGACGGAATGGGAATTCATAACGAGCAAGTCGACTCAAGCCATCGGTCAGGCGATAGATAGCATTATCCTTGCGCGGTTGTGAGCTATGACCACCACTATT
>CANHZI010000158.1 GCA_947464955.1 Oxalobacteraceae bacterium | reverse complement strand
GCGTTGCTCGGTTCGAATACAAAATAAATCGCCAAAGCGCCACTAAAGCAAAACAATCCAAAGGCATACAACCAGAATGCATAATCGCGCTTACGAGTAATCTGCATGTCCACCACAAAACCGATAAGCAAGATCGCAAAGCCAAAGATCAGAGTAATCGCCTTACGCATACTCCAACCGGCACTGCTGAAAGTCTCCACATCCATATTCAAAATTAGATTTGGCAAGAGATCGACTGTCATCAAAAACACACTCAGCAAAACTGGCACCAACAAGAAACTACGTTTAAAGTAGAACAACACTAAGAGCGCCGCCAGTACCGTGCTTATTTCAATCACAAACCAGCGACGATCAAATACATGATACAAATCATGCAGCGCTGGGGTATGTCCCGCTGGCCAATATCCCATCATGTTTTGTATGGAAAATACCAGCATCGGCACCATGGCAACAAATAAACTCGCAAAGAAGTTCGCTGGCACTCGGTGTTCATGCGCGTTAAACCAGAAGGTGCATGCCAAACTAACTAAGGCATACATTAAGCTCAACTCAAACAAGACCGTCATGCCCCACTTTTCTAAGGCTAAGGTGCTAAACAGAGTACAAGCTGCGATCGCCAACAAACCAGCGCAATACGTCAACACGGTGCTTCCGTTCCAACGCGCCTCGCGCTGCCGACGTTCACGTTGCTCTAAGAAATCAACGAGCGGCTTTACCTGTCCGTAGTACAACAAACCTAAATCTGCGGCCTCCATTAAGGCCTGACGTTTCTTCTGATATTTCACTGTATGCCTCTAACTTTGTTCTCAATTGGGGATGGAATGCGAGCCTAGATCGTTCCGACTTGTCTACTGTTTTTGTTCGCATTCAATTGATAGCGCGTATTAAAATCGATATCCTCGGTTTTGCAGAGCCCTATCTATAAAGTACTAATATTCGGTACGTTTTTACACGCTTTACACGCCTTTTTCTAAAATTTCCGTGTTTTTGGCGCAAAAAGTAACTAAAGAGAAAAAGAATCTTTCACTTTTTTTCCATGCCAAATCCGTCCTCAGGTCAGCGATCTCAAATTTAGATGGCTGCTGCCATCCAAAATGCCACCAAGGGACGAAGCGCCGAAAGGCAGTGATCAAGCCGCGTTGCGAGGTAACGAAAGCAGAATGCAGACTGCTATACTAAAAACATGAGCAATACCTCAACCTCAACGACGAAAAACAAAGAAGCAGCGCCTAAAAGCACTGCCTTTGCGCTTTGGCAGAGACGATTGATATTGGCATTCGCACAGATTTTGGGTTGGGCCGCATTTGCTGCTATCGCCGCCCTCACCTCCTTAAATGACGACCTACGCGCTGGATTTGATCCAGACTACATGCCGATCTTTTGGGAATGGTCATATCGGGCGATGGCAATGGCGGTGATTAGCGTTGCTATTTGGCTTGGATTCGAACGATGGCCACAGGTTTATGCGTCAGGTAAGAATCTAATACTTGGTTTTCTGGTGCTCATGCTTTGCCTCTTGCCTTTGCAATTGCTGTTCGTATTCAAAGACTTTTTTCTGAATCACGAATCGATCTTGAATTGGACGACAGTGGCAAAGCAAATCACTGTCATCAATCGGCTCGCCAGTCTGTTGCAGATCACTTCGGTCGCAGCGATTTATCTCGCTGTAGCAGCGATTAAACTATGGCAGCAGAATCAAGATCGTCGTCGACGTTGGGAACAAGATCGCGCCGATTTGTTGGGCATGAAGCTCGAACTCGAGCAACAAAAAATGCTGGCACTACGCTCACAACTTGAGCCGCATTTTATGTTTAACGCCTTAAACGCCATCAGCGCCTTGGTGATGCAAAACAATCGCGACCATGCTCTCGATGGCATCAATGGCTTAAGTGAACTCTTACGTTATGCCCTAACCGCCTCTGAAAAAAATTGGGTTTCATTAGAAGAGGAAATGCAATTCGTCGACGATTATCTGCAACTACAAAAACTGCGCTATGGCGATCGCTTGCAGTTTCATTGCGAGGGTTTAAGCGCAGAAATCAAACAAATCCAATACCCTCCTTTGCTCCTGCAGCCCTTGATCGAAAACGCGATTCGCCATGATCTCGACACCCATCAAGACGCCAGCGATATCCATCTACAAATGCAAATCGAGGAAGATACTTTGCACATTTACCTCAGCAATCCACTGCATACCGAACAAAGCACTAATCCCGGAGCTGGCACCGGATTACGTAATACAACAGCACGACTGCAAATGGCCTATGGGCCAAGCGCCCAACTACAAACCTCTATCGTCGATCAGCGTTTCCATGTGCATTTGCAAATCCCGCTACACTCGACATCCGAATAATTTCGTCTCAATATGAATACTCCGCACACCAAGATACGCGCCATCATGGTCGACGATGAAGAACCCGGCCGTATCACCTTACGTTATGCCCTCAGCAAACATAGCCAATGGCAGGTGCAAGCCGAGTTTAGCAATACCGCTAGCGCCCGTGATTACCTGCTGCACAACGCTGTCGATGTCGTCTTTCTCGACATTCAAATGCCAAAAGAAAACGGTATCAGTTTGGCGCGCAGCATCAGCGCCATGGAACATCCGCCACTGGTCATTTTCGTCACAGCCTATAACGCTCATGCGGTCGATGCTTTTGAAGTGCATGCGCTTGATTATTTGCTCAAGCCGTTTAATCCACGTCGTTTCAACGAAGCCTTGCAAAGAGCGAACGACATGCTATTGCAAAGAAATGGCTACCGTGCAGCACTCACACAATTCGTCGAATCGCAAGATCAAGTCAACAAAGATCCTGAATATCTAGAGCAAGTCATTGTGCGCTCTATCGGCGAGATGGAATGCGTCAAACTGCACGATGTGCTGTGGATTAGTAGCGCCAGCAATTACGTCGAACTACATCTGCCGAACCGCATCGTCTTACATCGTATGACGCTTAGCGAAATGGAAAAGCGCGTTAACCCCAAAGAATTTATGCGAGTACACCGCACGGCCATCGTCCGTATTCAACAAATGCAGCAAGTACGGATCACCGGCGATGGCGTCTATCAGTTAGCTTTGTTCGGTGGCGGTGAAGTGCCCGTTAGTGAACGCTATATCGATACCGTGCGCGCCCATTTTTCTGCTTAAATTTAATCACTTGGATTTCATCGCATCATCACTTTTTTCTCACTCAACTATGCCTCATCACCAAATGAAACACGCGACCTTGTTCAAGCTTTTTGTCATCACCAGCTGCGCATTCGCGACCGCTTCTGGCTATGCGCAACACATTGAGATTCAGCTCCAAGGACAGCGTTTTGCCCAGCATCAAGCTGCTAGCCCGCAACAAAGTGTCCTGGCTGTTCCTTCTACGCTCAATATCAAACTTGGGCAACACACCCAATTCAAACAAGTCTCTAGCACGCTCTATCCTGGCGAAATTGAGTTTCGCTTTCTGACTTTAGGTGATGCCCAAGGTGCACGTGTTTATGATTTGCTCGGCTGGCGTGCGGGCCTTGAGGCCGACACGCTCGACGGCAAGAGTGCGCGAGAACTGCGCGCCGAGGCTTTCTTTTTTGATCCGCAACTACTGCTTAGCACCGCCAAAGATATACAAGTCATGGACACCCCGACCGAGTTGCAGGCACAGTACCAATTTCAAACTTTCATCGACCAAGCTTCTCGTCCTGCGACCATGGTCATCGACAAACAAACCAGAACCGTGGTCAGCGCACGAAGCGCCAACCTCAGCTATCTGTACTCAAGCAATACGCAGGGGGAACAGAAATCACCAATGCTCACGGTGAAGTTAGGTGAAAATATTGTGGCGCAGTGGAATAGCGTCAAACTCAGTCCACTTGCGGCGAATAGCACAACAGAGTTTGTTGCGCCGACTGGCTATCAAGAAAAATCTGCGGCAGGTGCATTGCGCGTTGAGAACCTTGGTGCAAATACCTATCGCATTAACGGCTCGGCGTCTGGCTATCATATGCATTTTGTGGTCGGTGAACGAAGTATCGCCGTCTTCGACGCGCCAATTTTTCCGAACGAAATGGCACAAATCAAAAAGCTGATTGACGCAAGCGCTCCTGGTAAAGCGATCTCGCACATCATTTTCTCGCATACGCATCGCGATCATATCGGCGGTAGTGCCCAATTGGTTCAAGAGGAGACCAAAATTTGGGGTGGTAAAGACGCCAAACAAGCCATTCAGCGCCAACTCGGTGACACACTCAATGCGATCAGCACCGAAGTGACGGCCGAACAAAGCATCGATCTCGGTGGCCGCATCATACGCGTGATCCCAGCGCCGAGCTCACACGCTTCCGACATGCTGATCGCCTACGATGCTGAGTCAAAGACTTTATTTCAAGGCGACTTCTTCATGATGCCCGAGGTCGGGCCAGCACCAGTGGGCTTTCCTGTGAATCGCGAACTTCAAGAAAAACTCACAAGCGTGGCGATTCAACCCGAGCGTATTGTGAGCGTGCATGGGCGTGTCGGTACGTGGCAAGACCTAGAGCAAACTGTGCTGCGATTTGTGCAGCAATTCAATGCGAAATCATCGACACCTTGAATCACAAGCCTGATTCAATCACCAACTCAGATGTCAACTATTTTGAACATGCGAACTTACTTCACAGCCATCGTACTAGCGCTCAGTATCAGCTCGTTAATTGGCACATCACCATGCGCTGCGCAAGACAGCCACTATCAATTTGGTGGCTTCACACTCAACAGCACACCTCCACAACTCAAGCAAGCATTCCCCAACTCAGTGATCGAAATCAACCAAAACAGTACCTATGTGCGCATCGACACGAAAGACATCAAGGATGGTGTCACCTCCGGCATCATCTTTATGCACAACAAGAAACCAGACGTGGTGCAAATGACTTTTGAGATCGCACGTGATCCAAGCAAGCCAGACAGCTACTATCGCGACCCGCTCAACCAAAACCCGCGCTGCGAGCCGATTTTGACCGAGCTCAAAAAACGCCACGGCAAACCCTACGGTCTCTTTGACAACAATGAAGAAGGTCTCGTCTACAAAGAATATGTGTGGGACAACGACCAAGAGAAACTCATCCTCACCTGTGCCCGATTTTGGAATAGCAAGAGCAAAATACAATGGGCCGCGGCAGTAAAAATAGGTACGAACCGCCCAGGCTACTGCATGCACCTCAACTGTATTGAGCCACCAAAGTAAGTCTTCTCATGAGATTTCGTCGCTCCTGCCTAGGCAGGAGCCCAGTGTCGTTGCCTTGACACTTCTCAATCTCAAACACAAAAGCCACTAGATTCCCGCCTTCGCGGGAATGAACCAGCCCCCCCTTGGATCCCATCCCAACTTCCCCCTCGAAAGGGAAGGAGCGAAAACCAACATCACCGCCCGTTACCGTCGCTCCTGCGAAGGCTGGAGCCTAGTGTCTTTGCCTTTACGCTTCTCAATCTTAAACACAAACGCCACTAGATTCCCGCCTTCGCGGGAATGACCCAGCCCCCCCCTTGGATCCCATCCCAACTTTCCCCTCGAAAGAGAAGGAGCGAAAACCAACAGCACCGCCTATTACCGTCGCTCCTGCGCAGGCAGGAGCCCAGTGTCGTTGCCTTTACGCTTCTCAGTCTCAAACACAAAAGTCACTAGATTCCCGCCTTCCCGGGAATGACCCAGCCTCCCCTTGGATCCAATCCCAACCTTCCCCTTGAAAGGGAAGCAGCGTAAACCATCAGCACCGCACACTACCGTCGCTCCTGCGCAGAGCCTGCACTCGAATGCCTTAGTCGGGGGCAGGAGCCCAGTGTCGTTGCCTTTAGGCTTCCCAATCTCAAACACAAAAGCCACTAGATTCCCGCCTTCGCGAGAATGACCCAGCCCATTTGACCCGCAAGTCACCCACAAATACGCGCAAAACCACCTCAAAAACCGACGTTTTCCTCAAATCCCCCTCTCACAAGCGCCCGCAACTGCCATAAACCCTTTGCCCTGCGGTAAAATGCTTGCTAATCAAGTATCCATAAGACTTACGCAAAATTGCGCTAGCTAGGCGTGTCGCCGAAGGCAGTACTTTTGTACGGCGAGGCGACGGCAACGACGCTAGCGTCTGTTTTGCGTAGGTCCTATCCATAACATTTTTGCAAAGATTTATACGAATATGAGCAACAAGCCAGAGAACAAAAACGCAGAAGCCCCAGTTATTTCCAATTTCCTACGCGGCATCATCGACCGCGATCTGGCCGACGGCAAATACACACGCGACGGCCTGCCAAATGTGATCACCCGTTTCCCGCCAGAGCCTAACGGCTACTTGCACATCGGCCATGCGAAATCGATCTGCTTGAACTTCGGTTTAGCGCGCGATTACCAAGGCCGTTGCCATTTGCGTTTTGATGACACCAACCCAGAAAAAGAAGATCAAGAATACGTTGATACCATCATGGACAGCGTCAAGTGGTTGGGCTTTGATTGGAACTATGGCGACAAGACTGGTGAAAGCTACACAGGCGGCAGCCACCTCTACTTCGCCAGCAATTATTTCGACACCTTCTACGCGATTGCCGAATACCTGATCGAAGCAGGCCACGCTTATGTCGATAGCCAAAGCGCTGAAGACATGGCCGCCAACCGTGGTGACTTCTCCAAGCCAGGTGTGAACTCGCCTTTCCGCGATCGCCCAGCAGAAGAATCTCTCGACTTGTTCCGCCGCATGAAGGCCGGTGAATTTGCCGATGGCGCCCACATCTTGCGCGCCAAGATCGACATGGCATCACCAAACATGAATATGCGCGACCCAGCGATCTACCGCATTCGTCACGCGCATCACCACAACACTGGCGACAAATGGTGCATCTACCCGATGTACGACTATGCCCACCCACTCGAAGACGCGATTGAAAACATCACGCATTCGATCTGTACTTTGGAATTCCAAGATCACCGTCCGTTCTACGACTGGATCATCGCGCGTGCAGCTGAAGGCGGTTTCTTCAAACAACCGGTACCACAACAATACGAATTCGCGCGCCTGAATTTGACTTACGTCGTCACCTCCAAACGCAAGCTGCGCCAACTGGTCGAACAAAACATCGTCAGCGGTTGGGACGACCCACGCATGCCCACCATCGTCGGCATCCGTCGTCGCGGTTACACACCAGAAGCGATCCAACTGTTCTGCGACCGCATCGGCGTCTCCAAATCAGACGGCTGGATCGACTACAGCACTTTAGAAGGCGCACTGCGTGACGACCTCGACCCGAAAGCACCACGTGCCACCGCTGTCTTACGCCCACTCAAACTGATCATCGACAATTTCCCTGAAGGCGAAAAGGTCGCGTGCACCGCCCCTATCCACCCACACCACCCAGAGCTCGGCAACCGCGAATTCACCATCAGCAAAGAACTGTGGATAGAACAAGAAGACTTCATGGAAGAACCAAGCAAAGGCTACTTCCGTCTATTCCCTGGCAACAAGGTGCGGTTGCGCTATGGATATGTGGTTGAGTGCACAGGCTGCGACAAAGACGAAAACGGTAACATTATCGCCGTACACTGCAACTACTTCGCCGACAGCAAATCCGGCACAGAAGGCAGCGCCAACTACAAAGTCAAAGGCAACATCCACTGGGTGAGCGTGTCGGATTCTCTCGAGGTTGAAGTTCGTCTTTATGATCGTTTGTTCACTGATGCAAACCCAGATGCAGGCGGCAAAGACTTCATGGCTTTGTTGAACCCATCTTCCTTAGAAACGATTCGTGCATTCGTTGAACCAGGTATGGTGAATGTGGAACCCGATACGCGCTTGCAGTTTGAGCGCCATGGTTATTTTGTGGCGGATCGGGTGGATTCTGTGAAGGGGAAACCGGTGTTTAATCGGGTGACTACTTTGAAGGATAGTTGGGGGAAGTGATTTCATTGGTTGATAGCCGAAGCACAAGACGCCCCCTTATCTCTTGATGAAATTGGAAGGCACAGGTGAAATTGATCAATAGACTCTTCGCGATAATGTTCGCGCTTATCGCGATACTCATCATTGGGATCGAACTTTTCGATATCGACTTAAGCCGATACATTTTTGTGCTGCTATGGCCCCTAAGCATCATCGCCATGATTCTTTCAGCTAGACACATATTTTTTTCAGAGCCACACGAAAAGAAAACAAAAAAGCAAGATAGCGAATCTGAAATTTAGGAAATACAGAAAAGGCACCCATCTCAAAAAGCAACTAAATACATTTCTGAAATATTTTGAAAGAATAAATATGGCTTTGGGATGTGGATGTCTTCGGTTTCTTTCCTCGACTCCAGATCTGGAACGATGTACTACGAGGACTACTCAGACTACGAGTTTAGAGGAGGTCTCGGCTGCTTGGTTACTTCGAAAGCATTCGATCCTACAAAATGCACGATCATTGAAACCGTCTCTCAGAGAAAAAGCGAAATGATATCTAGTGCATGCAACGACCGAAAAATTGAAGTCGATGTTTTTGAATAGTGAGATGTACTGAATAAAAAACGAGTCCAATTTTTGACTCAAAAATATTTACCAGAAAACTGTTGAATCAAGACCTAACTCGATTTTCACCTAGACTTTTTTATCGATCCTAAATGAAATCACTTACCTCAAAAATCTTTAGCCTATTGGCATTGTACTCTTTCGTCGCATGCGCGCATTCGCAAAACATGGGGGAAGTACCGTTTGCGGCGCAGAGGCATAAGGCCTCAATTGATGAAGACAACAATCTTCCAATTCAGACACTGAATGCAAAATTAGCGGCTCATGTTTTTGAAAAAACTTGCTTGGGTGCGGTAATGCACCAGGGTTCAGTCTCTGCAAGCGCTTCAGATTTAAAGCTTAATTCGCAATCAATCAGCACCGTTAAGAGACTTGCTGAGAGTTTATTTGGTTTAACTGTAAAGAATGCTTGGTCTAGCGGTGTTAGCCGTGATCGTACTGCTTCTGATGAGGTATGGCTATTGGAGTTTGAAGCGCCTGCCTGTGCTGTTTTTGTTATTTCTGCAAATTTTGATCAAGCGGTAAAGGAATTCTTTGAACTGATGGATTTCCAAAAAAAACAGGGAGTTCAAGTAAATCGACTGACGAATGCTGAGATCGTGAGCAAACCAGATAGTCGAACAGTTCTTAGGTTTACGAGCACTCCACCAAACACGAAATATTATCTAGCCTGGGACGCAATGCTCACGAATTCAAAAAATGCAGTGCAGTTAATTTATTTGAGTAGTTTTAGAGATCGCGAAAAAGAGAAAAATTAGCGAAGAACGGGGTCAGTTTTAACATCCCGATATCAGACTATAAAATAATACCCTGATCACTGTCGAATAAACAAACGAGGAATTCAAGAGACGCCCACTCCAAAAGGCAATAAATTACTATTTTTTATTACCTTTTAAACATTCTCCAACCTAAGCTAAAGCCACTGTATTTTCTTCATGAACGAAAAAAAATGGGGTCAGTTCTAACATTACAACATTTCGAACTTAACTACCCTCCGCCCCCCGCACCGCTCGGCTCACCGTCATGTAATGCACATCAAAGTAAGCAGCAATCTCCGCCATGGTGTAAGCACCCGATTGGTATGCAGCCACCATCGCCGCGTTGCGATTCTCTGCTTGCTCGGCATATTCCGCCAAACTCAATGCCAGTATCCGTTTGTGAGCAATCGATAGCTCGCGTAAATCGCCTTCTTTCAGTGTCGCTTGATGTTGCTTGACGAAAGCCTCGTCGCCCAACAGCAGTTGATGTTTGGTGGCCAGCAGCGGCGAAGGCAAACCGCGCCCTTGCAACACAAATTTTTGATAGGCACGCCGTGCGGCTGCACGTTGCTTGCCAAATTGACCGAGCAGCCAATCGGTATCCAACCATTCCGGAGCAAAGCGGTCGCTGATCACAAATGGGTAACTACTCCATTCCCAGTCCTCAGGCATATCCACCATATTTGCCCGAACCGGATTCAGAATCACATAGCGCGACAACTCCAACAGATGCGCTTCCTTTTGCACCAAGATCGCCTTATAACGCCCCTGAAACAAATGTCCCACCATGCCATGTCGACGATTGAAACGCTGCGTGTACAAGCCATTCAACTGCCGCATGCCGGCCGACAAATTTCCCTCAACAGTTTCGACCAACAGATGATAGTGGTTCGTCATCTGGCAATACGCATGCACCACCCAATTAAAGCGATCACACACCAAAGCCAACACCGCCAACCACTCTCGCCTATCATCGTCATCCAAAAAGATATCCTCACGCCTATCCCCACGCGAGGTCACGTGATACACCGCTCCAGCAAATTCTAATCGTAAAGGTCTGGCCATTCCGTTAGACTATCATGGATTTCTTTTTGAATGTATTAATGTTAGAACTGACCCCGTTCCATACTTTAATGTTAGAACTGACCCCGTTCACGTACTACTGAAAGCAAAGGTATTCCCAAACACCGTTAGTATCGAATAGCGGTTTGCCGTTTCCGTCCATTGGCGTGGATGTGTCGACGACCGAGATGCCGTGATTCTTGAGTGACAATGTAAATGC
>CANHZI010000157.1 GCA_947464955.1 Oxalobacteraceae bacterium | reverse complement strand
TATGCGCATCGTGCACAAGTATTTATTGATGCGGTGCGTGAAGTTGCCTTGAATAAAGGAGAGATCTGCTGATGAAACAGCTACTCCTCAATTTGAACCAATGGCGTCCGTTTGGTAAAAGTCAAGCGTCGACCCATTTCGTCAAGCGTTCAAAAATGATGGAGTACGATCAGCCATTAGTGTGGGTGACTTTGATCCTGATGGTCTTTGGTATGGTGATGGTGTACTCCGCATCGATCTCATTGCCAGATTCGCCAAAGTACGCCAGCTACAAGAACACACATTTCTTGTATCGCCAGGCAGTATTTATTTTGATCTCCGTCGTGGCGAGTTTCATTGTATTTCGGATTCGTGTTGAGGATTGGCAAAAAGCAGCACCATATCTATTCATCTTCACTTTGATTTTATTGGTCTTGGTTCTGATTCCTGGCATCGGGAAAGGCGTCAATGGTGCAAAGCGCTGGTTAGCGTTTAAGGGCTTCAATATACAACCATCTGAATTGATGAAGCTTTTCATGGTGCTCTACGCAGCCGACTACACTGTACGCAAACAAGAATACATGCACAAGCTAACCAAGGGTTTCTTGCCGATGATGATCACGGTAGCGGTACTTGGTTTGTTGCTCTTGTTGGAACCAGATCTAGGGGCCTTTGGCGTTATCGTTTGTATCGCCATGGGTATTCTATTTTTGGGGGGCATTAACGGTATTTGGTTCGGTGGCATCGCCGCGACCTTGATTGGTATTTTTACCTCGGTCATTTTGCTATCGCCATGGCGCCGAGAACGTATTTTCGCCTACCTGGATCCGTTTCAAGAAGACAATGCCCTCGGCAAAGCCTATCAGTTGACGCATTCCCTTATCGCCTTTGGTCGTGGTGAATTGTTTGGTGTAGGTTTAGGTGCGAGTGTTGAGAAGCTTCATTATTTACCAGAAGCGCATACTGACTTTTTATTGGCTGTAATTGGTGAAGAGCTAGGTTTTGTTGGTGTAGTCACTGTGATCTTTTTGTTTTATTGGATCATCAAACGCGCATTCGATATTGGCCGCCAAGCGATTGTGCTCGACGCTACCTTTGCTGGTTTAGCCGCGAAAGGAATTGGTATTTGGATCGGTGTGCAAGCTTTCATCAACATGGGAGTGAACCTCGGCGTTCTTCCAACTAAAGGCTTGACCTTGCCGCTCATGAGTTATGGTGGATCGGGTGTTTTAATTAACTGTATTGGTTTAACTTTGTTACTCAGAATTGATTATGAAAATCGGGTGATGATGCGTGGAGGCCGGCCATGAGCACGAATCCAAAAGCAAAACATCTGATGGTGATGGCGGCAGGCACAGGTGGGCATATTTTCCCCGGTATTGCGATTGCTGAAGAAATGCAAAAGCGTGGTTGGACTGTGTCTTGGTTGGGCACCAAAGTTGGCATGGAAGGCGATATCGTTGCTAAGCACGGCATCGTCATGGACCAACTTGATTTTAGTGGCTTGCGCGGCAAGGGTTTAAAACACAGTGTGGTCGGCGGATTTAAGTTGTTAGCCAGTTTCTTTGCTTGCTTCGGCATTATGGCGAAACGCCAACCGCAGGTGGTGTTGGGGATGGGCGGTTACGTCACCGTGCCCGGCGGTGTTAGTGCAGCATTGACGGGTAGACCTGTTGTCTTGATGAACGCAGACGCACCGATGCTGTTGTCGAACAAGGCGCTTAAGCCATTCGCAAGAAAATTGATGTTCGGTCTGCCCTCGGCAATTCCTCATGCTGACCCTAAATGTGTTTTTACAGGAAATCCGATTCGCAGTGACATTACGAATTTAGCCGCACCACAGCAGCGTTACGCTGAACGTCAGGGACGATTGCGGGTGTTGGTGGTCGGAGGTAGTTTGGGCGCTAAAGCTTTGAATGAATGTGTGCCGCAAGCTTGGGCTTTGATGCCTGAAGATCAGCGTCCACTGATTACCCATCAGTCAGGTAAGCAACATGTCGAAGCTTTGCGTGCGCGTTATCTTGAGTTAGGTGTGGAAGCCGAAGTACTCGATTTCATTCACGATATGCCACGTCGCTATGCGGAAGTCGATTTAGTGATTTGCCGAGCGGGCGCAATTACCGTTTCTGAATTAACTGCGGCCGGTGTCGCTAGTGTGTTGGTACCTTTGGTTGCGTCCAGCACCTCGCACCAACGAGCGAATGCAGAATGGTTGAGCGCAGAGGGTGGTGCAATCCATTTTCCGCAAGCAGAAATGACGCCCCAGAAATTGGCCGATGTGGTGTTGGGGACAGATAGAGCGAAGTGCGTCGAATTGGCGAAGGCAGCTTACCAATTAGGGAAGCGCGAAGCGACAGCAACGATTGCCACAATATTGGAACAAATAGCGTAAGTTTGAGACGGTTAAGCGAGAGAAATTATGAAGCACAAAGTTAAACATCTGCATTTTGTCGGCATCGGTGGCTCCGGTATGAGCGGCATCGCGGAAGTCTTGCTCAATCTCGGCTACGTGATTTCAGGTTCAGACTTGGGTAGCAATGCAGCTTCTCAGCGCTTGGCGAGTTTGGGCGCCAAAGTGATGTTGGGACACGCCGCCGAAAATATTGAAGGTGCGGATGCTGTCGTGACTTCAACGGCGGTAAAGGCGGATAACCCTGAAGTGGTGGCCGCACGTGAGAAGCATATTCCTATCGTGCCACGCGCTTTGATGCTCACGGAGTTGATGCGCTTAAAAAGCGGGATTGCGATTGCAGGGACACACGGCAAGACCACGACGACAAGTTTGGTCGCTAGTATTTTGGCAGAAGGTGGTTTAGATCCTACTTTTGTTATTGGTGGTTTGCTTAACAGCGCTGGTGCGAATGCGAAGTTGGGAAGTGGTGAATTTATCGTCGCTGAAGCAGATGAATCTGATGCATCTTTCTTGAATCTACTTCCAGTCATTGAAGTGATCACAAATATTGATGCTGATCATATGGAAACTTATGAACACGATTTCGCTAAGTTGAAACAAGCTTTCGTCGATTTCACTCAGCGTTTGCCGTTTTATGGTGTGGCGATGTTATGCATGGATGATCCGGTGATTCGCGAAATCATGCCGCGCATCAGTAAGCCTATCGTTACTTATGGCTTTCATGAAGAAGCGGAAGTGCGCGCGACGAACGCTTATGCAGCAGATGGCAAGATGCATTTCACGGTAGTGCAAGTAGGCTACCCGGATATGCAAGTGAGCTTGAATCAGCCTGGTATGCATAACGTACAGAATGCTTGCGCTGCAATCGCGATTGCGCGTGAAGTCGGTGTGGCCGATGAAGCGACACAAAAAGCACTCAGTGAATTTAATGGCGTCGGCCGACGCTTTACACGATACGGCGAAATCCCATTGGCGAGCGGTGGTAGTTTTGCTTTGGTGGATGACTACGGACATCATCCAGTCGAAATGGCAGCAACTTTGGCAGCAGCGCGTGGCGCCTATCCAGGACGCCGTTTGGTGTTAGCGTTTCAGCCGCATCGTTACACCCGCACTCGCGATCTGTTCGAAGATTTCGTCAAAGTCATGTCGACGGCCGATGTGGTTGTTTGCGCAGAAGTGTATGCGGCAGGCGAAGCGCCTATTGTCGCTGCTGATGGTCGTGCTATGACAAGGGCGATTCGCGTATTGGGAAAAGTCGAGCCCGTGTTCGTCGAGAATATTCAAGAAATGCCTAATAGCTTATTGCAAGTATTGCGTGACGGTGATGTCCTCATGGTGATGGGCGCCGGCTCCATTAGTGCGGTGCCAGGCAAATTGGCTGGTAAGCAATAAGCGAAGAAGAACGAAATACAGATAGGAAGATGCATATGAAAGAAGCGATGGGTAAAGTTGGCGTGTTGTTTGGTGGACGTTCCGCGGAACGTGAAGTCTCCATCATGTCTGGCACCGGTGTATTGAATGCTTTGCGTAGTCGCGGCATTGATGCGCATCCATTTGATCCTGCTGAACGTAGTTTGGCGGAATTAGCTGCAGAGAAATTCGATCGCGTGTTCATTGCCTTGCATGGCCGTTACGGTGAAGACGGCAGTTTGCAAGGAGCGCTTGAGCAACTCGGCATTCCTTACACTGGTAGTGGTGTAATGGCTTCTTCGATTGCGATGGATAAAATTTTTAGTAAAAAGATCTGGCTGTATCACGGTCTCACAACGCCAGCCTATGCAGTACTGGATGCTAAGACAGATTTGCAAAAAGTGACCGAACAACTTGGCCTACCCTTGATCGTTAAACCACCACATGAAGGTTCGACGATAGGCATCACTAAAGTCAAAGCGGCAGCTGAGATTGATGCTGCATACGCATTGGCAGCCAAGTTTGATGAAGAAGTATTGGCGGAAGAATTTATTCAAGGTCGTGAATTGACGGTCGCGGTCTTAGGTCGTGGTGCTGATGCCTATGCTTTACCTTTGATTGAAATCGTCGCGCCGGACGGAAATTACGATTATCAAAATAAGTACTTCACCGATGACACCAAATATTTGTGTCCAGCACCGATTGACGCCGATTTGACTAAAGAGATTCAAGCGATGTGTGTGGAAGCATATCGCGCGGTTGGTTGTGAAGGATGGGCGCGTATCGACGTTTTGGTACGGGCACGTGATAACAAGCCATTTCTGATTGAAATTAATACGTCACCAGGAATGACGGGACACTCTTTGGTACCAATGGCGGCACGTGCGGCAGGTATGAGTTATGAGGATGTGTGTGTAGAGATCTTGAAAACAGCGCGTTTGAAGATTGTTTCGGATTCGCAATAAGTTTTGGTGAAAATAAGATTTCTGTATGTGGCATGACGTAAAACTTCTCAACGCGACGGCAAATGTTTTGTTTAGTTTCGTCTTGGCCGCTGTGTTGGGTTCCGCAGTGTGGTGGGTGATCCATCGTCCTGTATTTGAGTTAAGTGCGGTTAGAGTTGAAGCGAAGCAGAGCAAAGATTTACGTCACGTGAATGCCTTGACGATTCGTGATCAGGCGATCCCGAGAGTACAAGGGAATTTCTTCACCACGAATCTGGACCAAGTGCGGTCGGCATTCGAGTCAGTGCCGTGGGTGAGAAAAGCCAGTGTGCAGCGCGTTTGGCCGAATCGTTTGTTGGTGCAGATTGAGGAACATGAAGTTCTCGGCACTTGGGGTGAAGATGGTAGATTGATCTCTGTGTTAGGTGATGTGTTTACCGCCAACTTAGCTGAGGCGGAAGATGACGCGCAGTTGATAAGTTTGAGCGGGCCAGAGGGAAGTGAAAAAGAAGTATTGCAGCAGTATCGATTGTTTAAAGATTGGTTCGCTGCTTTGGAATTGAAACCAGAGGCCGTGCAGTACTCCAGTCGTTATGCTTGGAGTGTACAACTTGATGGTGGTTTGCATATTGAGCTCGGTAGAGTGCAAGACGCGACCAGCTTGAAGAAAAGGGTGGATCAGTTGTTGCGGGTGTACCCGCAGTTGACGACACGCTTAGGCGACAACATAGTCAGTGTCGATATGCGTTACCCCAATGGTTTGGCGCTGAAAACGAGTAAGACAAGCAAAGCATCAGGGGCAACGAAGAAAGCACAAGTTGGCAACGACAAGAATTTGAATGAGTAAAAGCAGTAGTTTGGTAGACGATAAAACACAAAACGTTTCAATAAATTGGTAAGTGGAATGATATGACAAAAGACGCAAAAAACCTGATCGTCGGTCTCGATATCGGCACCTCTAAGATCGTCGCGGTGGTGGCAGAAGTCATGCCAGATGGCCGTCATGAAGTGATCGGCTTGGGTCAGCACGAGTCAAAGGGATTGAAAAAAGGTGTGGTGGTCAATATTGAAGCCACCGTGGAATCGATTCAGCGTGCGCTTGAAGAAGCCGAGTTGATGGCCGATTGTAAGATTAGGACCGTCTACACTGGTATTGCTGGAAGTCATATTCGTAGCTTTAATTCTAGCGGCATGGTGGCGATCAAGGATAAAGAAGTTACTGCGATGGATGTGTCACGCGTGATTGAGACCGCTAAGGCGGTGAACATCCCGACTGATCAGCAGTTACTGCACACCTTGCCACAAGAATTTATCGTCGATAGTCAAGACGACGTGCGTGAGCCGATCGGCATGAGTGGTATTCGCCTAGAAGTGAAAGTACATATCGTCACAGGTGCAGTTTCAGCAGTACAAAACATCGTCAAATGTGTGCGTCGTTGCGGTCTCGAAGTTTCCGATTTGATTTTGCAACCTATGGCATCAGCCGACGCGGTACTCACCAACGATGAAAAAGAATTGGGCGTGGTCTTGATCGATATCGGTGGCGGTACGACCGATGTGGCCGTGTTCAGCGAAGGTTCGATTCGTCATACGGCAGTGATTCCAATTGCAGGGGACCAAATCACCAATGACATCGCAATGGCCTTGCGCACACCGACTTCGGAAGCGGAAGAAATCAAGTTGCGTTTTGGTGTGGCTAAGCAGGTGCTGGCCGATCCTGCAGATACGCTCGAGGTGCCTGGTCTCGGCGATCGTGGTCCACGTTCTTTGTCGCGCCAAGCTTTGGCAGCGGTGATCGAACCTCGCGTTGAAGAATTATTCGCCTTGGTGCATCAAGTGGTTCGTGAGTCCGGTTACGAAGATGTGCTGTCCTCAGGCATCGTGTTAACCGGTGGTTCTTCTACTATGCAAGGCATGGTGGAAATGGCCGAAGATATTTTCCTGAAACCTGCGCGTTTAGGCATGCCCGTGTATTCAGGACAGTTGGCAGACGTGGTGCGTAGCCCTCGTTATGCGACCGTGTTGGGTTTGTTGTTGGAGGCAAAAAAGCAGTACATGCGAGGTCATATTGTGACGCGCCAAGCAGGGTCGGCGAGCGCAGTTTGGCAGCGTATGAAGGAGTGGTTTCAAGGGAATTTCTGATTTACGCATTTTTTTGAAAAAAATTGTTTGTTTTCGAGACGAAATGAGGCGATTCACCGCAGATTTTTCACAATTTCTTGCGGTAATCATTTTATAATGGTGTTTACTACAGTTTTTATTCGCTAGACGTCACATCGGGTGAGGGTTAGCGACTGAAATCTGCCTAATGGGGGATTCATGATGGAGTTCGATATGGTCGATAACGCTACACAAGGCACAGTGATCAAAGTCGTTGGTGTCGGTGGAGCAGGTGGTAACGCGGTTCAGCACATGATTAACAAAGGTGTTTCTGGCGTAGAATTCATCGCCGCTAACACCGATGCACAAGCGCTGGCGCAATCTAATGCACACAATGTGATTCAAATCGGTGAGACTGGTTTGGGCGCAGGGATGAAACCTGAAGTAGGTCGTCAGCTCGCAGAAGATTCACGTTCACGTATTGAAGATGCATTACGCGGCGCGCACATGGTATTCATCGCTGCTGGTATGGGTGGTGGTACAGGTACTGGCGCAGCTCCCGTAGTTGCGCAAATCGCCAAAGAGCAAGGTGCTTTGACTGTCGCTGTGGTTTCCAAGCCATTCTCTTACGAAGGTAAGAAATGCATGGATATCGCGGACGAAGGTCTCGATGCATTGTCCAAACATGTCGATTCTCTCATCATCATCCTCAACGAAAAACTCGAAGAGATTTACGAAGATGACAGCATGATCGAATGGTTAGGTCACGCTGATAACGTTCTCAACAATGCTGTCGCAGGTATCGCTGAAATCATCAACGTACCAGGTCATATCAACGTCGATTTTAACGACGTCAAGACCATCATGGGTGAGCAAGGTAAAGCGATGATGGGTACGGCAACTGCTTCTGGCGTTGATCGTGCACGTATCGCTGCAGAACAAGCAGTGGCATCCCCATTATTGGATGGCATCGATTTGTCGGGCGCACGTGGCGTGTTGGTCAATGTCACTGCAAGCCGTAGTCTCAAAGGTAAAGAAATTAAAGAAGTCATGGCTGCCGTTCGCGCCTTCGCTGCACCAGATGCATCGATCGCACAAGGTATCGCTTACGATGAAAGCATGGGCGACGACATCCGCGTGACCGTGGTAGCAACAGGCTTGGGTCGTGGCAAGAAAAATATCCAGTTGGTGCAAACACCAATGTTGCGTACTGGTACTCACGATGAGCCAATGATGATGGCGACACCAGTTGCCGCTGCATCTGCGGCAAAAACGACGACAAGTGCGAGTGCTGGTTTCGATACTTTGACAAAGCCGGCAGTATGGCGTCACTCAGCCACTGAACAAGTGCGCGCATTGGAAAAGAATGGCATGGAAACCTACGACATTCCAGCTTTCTTGCGCAAACAAGCAGACTAAGCCTGACACCACACAGCGCCCCTTGAACGATTAAGGTTCAGTGATCGCTAAAAGTAAGATGTAAAAAACGCCAACCGAGAGGTTGGCGTTTTGCTTTCTGCAGGAAAATTCTGTTTCAGGCATACTTGCGGTTCGCCTGCAGATCTCGTTTAAAGCGGGCTGGAATTTGATCGTCCACAACAGTTCATTTCGCTTATTTAGTTTATTTAGGGAGTCCATTATGACCATCAAGATCGGTGACACATTGCCAGCAGCTAGCCTTTCAGAATTTATCGAAGTCGAAACAGAAGGCTGCTCTTTAGGCCCCAATACATTTAATGTTGCCGACCTGACTAAAGGCAAAACCATTGCAATTTTCGGTTTGCCAGGCGCATACACACCAACTTGCTCCGCCAAACATGTTCCGGGCTATGTAGAACACGCAGCTGCATTGAAAGCAAAAGGCGTGGATGAAATCTGGTGTGTTTCCGTTAACGATGCGTTCGTGATGGGTGCATGGGGTCGCGATCAGAAAGCGACTGGCATCGTACGTATGATGGCAGACGGTAACGCCGCTTTCAGCAAGGCATTGGGTCTTGATGCTGACTTCAGTAAATTTGGCATGGGTACGCGTTCACAACGTTACTCGATGGTAGTGGTCGATGGCGTCGTCAAACACTTGAACATTGAAGAAGGTGGTGCGTTCGCAGTGTCTAATGCGGAAACGATGTTGGCACAATTAGCTTAAGTTCTTCGTTGCACCAGCAAAAGCGCACACATTCGGGTGCGCTTTTTTGCATTCAGAAATGCTACGAAAAGTGCAATGTTACAAGTGTCTCTGTGCGTAAAACCAGATCGACGTTTATAATCGTGGAATGCTAAAACAAAGAACCATCAAACAAGAGGTCAAAACCATCGGTGTGGGAGTTCACTCTGGCACCAAGGTGACGTTGACTTTAAAACCAGCGCCTATTGATACCGGCATCGTTTTCACGCGCGTTGATTTGACACCACCCGTCGTCTTTCCCGCGACTGCCTTAAACATTGGTGACACCAAGATGGCGTCAACACTGACCAAAGATGGTGCCAAAGTGTCGACAGTGGAGCATTTGTTGTCCGCTTGTGCCGGTCTCGGGATTGATAACTTGTTTATCGATGTCAGTGCAGAAGAAATTCCTATCATGGATGGCTCCGCGTCTTCTTTTGTTTATTTGATTCAGCAAGGTGGCTTGCAAGAACAAGAGGCTGCCAAGAAGTTTATTCGTGTGTTGAAGCCAGTTGAAATTCGTGAGGGTACTGGTAAGGCTGAAAAATGGGCGCGGCTTGAACCGTATGATGGTTTTAAGCTCAGTTTCTTTATTGAGTTCAATCATCCTGCGGTTGATGGTACGGCACAGACTGCAGTCGTGGATTTTGAAAAGGTCTCCTACGTGAAGGATGTTGCGCGTGCGCGGACCTTCGGTTTTATGCAAGACGTAGAGATGTTGCGCGGGATCGGTTTGGCACGGGGTGGCTCACTCGAAAACGCGATTGTGATGGACGAGTATCGCATCTTGAATGCTGATGGATTGCGTTTTGATGATGAGTTTGTACGCCACAAGATCTTGGATGCGATTGGCGATTTGTATCTGATCGGACATCCATTTTTGGCAAGCTATACTGCGCATAAATCTGGTCACGGCTTGAATAATCAATTGTTACGAGTTTTATTATCGCAACCCGATGCCTACGAGATCGTCAGTTTCGACGAAATTGCAAAGGCGCCTATTTCTTATTCTCACTTGGATCAACGTGAGTGGGCATTAAATTAGAGTAAACCTTCCGAATCCCTTGGCGCGCTAAGAGCGGCCAAGGTACGTCATTTCACACCATTTCTACTGAGCATACGAGCCAAAGCTGCTTTCAGCGCTTCGTTTTGTGGCGTTGTCTCTAAGCTATTTTCTAGTGTCTTAAAGGCATTTAACGCCGAGGGCGTAAGTAATGCTTGTTTGACAGCTTGTTGTTTTTCAACTGTCTTTTTGACTTGTACTTTGATTCTGATTGCGTTAATCTGCCAGCCTCGATGTTGCAAATGGGCTAGTAATTTCGGTAGTTGTTGCTTTAATTTACTGGCAATGGCCGCATTTGGTGCGGAGAGTACAAGTTGATCTTCATGAAGATTTAGTACTTCGCAATGGCCGAATATGGGTGGAAGAAAGCTTTCACATTCTTTTTGAAGCGAAATGTTTCGCTTCACTGTAGGCAAAAGCGGCGATAGTTTATCGCTCTGTTGTAAGAAACTTGAAATGCCAGGCGCACTCGCAGGTTTCTTGCCACGCTTAATATTTAATCGATAAGGTTGTTGAGGTGATTGCATAGCAGCACATTACCACAGCTGTCTTTATTGGTCACGGAGGCATCTTTAATGCAAGTAATTATTATGCATTCTCGCTTGACGCAAGCCAAGTCGGTGACGCTGTCGTC
>CANHZI010000156.1 GCA_947464955.1 Oxalobacteraceae bacterium | reverse complement strand
ACGCCGCTGGGGGAGCATTTCACAACCGTATCAGATAAATCGTGCAATGCGTTCCCAGCAAGGCGTAGCGCCGAAGACAGTACTTTAGTACGGCGAGGCGTTACAACGCCGCTGGGGGAGCATTTCACAACCGTATCAGATAAATCGTGCAATGCGTTCCCAGCAAGGCGTAGCGCCGAAGACAGTACTTTAGTACGGCGAGGCGTTACAACGCCGCTGGGGACGCATTTCACGATTTATCCATTGGCAGTCATTTTGAAAATGCCCGTAGCATTCCCCGCATCAAACCCCAAATCCAACTTCACTTGCGCGCCATCTTTGTAACTATCACGCGTAATAAATTCATAGAAAGAGCCTGGCACTTCACGCTCAACGATCTCACCGCTTGCTGCCACGAACTGACGCACAACTGGGTCAGCTTTGAACGCGGTTTGCTTAATGCGACCGGAGCCTGACACTTCAACATTCGGTTTCATTGGACGACCAATTCGCTTTTGCTCTTCAGCCAAAGCGAACACGTCTTGAACACGATCAGTAGCATGGTTAAACACATTACCTTCAGTCGCAATCCATGCCATCTCTCCAGATTCTTTCAACAGAATTTCGTAGTCAACCATGCTTGGAATTGGGTGTTGACGCTCGAAGCAAGAGACCAACACTGGCAACAACTCTTGTGCTTGCGCCAATGGCAAACTACCGTCGCGCTCTAATTCGTTGAGCATAGACACGGCTGCTGGCGTTAATGGATCACGCGACTGGCCCAAAACACGCGTCACGGCTTCTTGGAAGTCTTTGCTGAAACGCTCTGGGTGCAATTCGCTCACAAAAAATTGAGAGATATTGTCGGCGTCGTCGATTTGCGCATAGGAACGGCCAGTCATATTCAAACGGTCTAATGGGAACACACCATTCAAGCGGAAGCCCAAAGGTTTCAAGATACGGGTAATGGCCGCTTCGCCCGGTGGCAATTCACCCAGACCAAACCAACGTACAGTGCGCAATGCGCCATGATCCAACATTACTTTACCGCCGTTCGCAACGACATCCAATGTGTAAGCCTTGCCACTTGGCACGCGTTCGAGCACGCCAGCGAACAAAGCCATATTCAATGCTTGCGCCAATTCAGAACGAGAAACATGACCCTCTTCCCAAACGCGAAATTTTGGCGAAATTTGCATCAAAGTGGCGAGTTCTTGCGTCTTCGTCGGACCTAACAAAGAGTTCAACAGAGATTGGAGATTGGCGTTCATCGGGATTCCATGAGGTAAAAGTAAACAATGAGCGCCATCGTAGTCAGTTTGCGAAGCCTAGACAAACGATATAAAATCATGACTTAGTGAATAAATGGAATGAACTTGTATGCGCCGTAAAGTTCCTAGCCTCAATGCCCTGCTGATTTTTGAGTCGGCCGCCCGTCTGCAAAGCTTTACTCAGGCAGCAGATGAGCTTGCGTTAACACAGAGCGCCGTCTGCAAACAGATCGCCAATTTAGAAGAATGGCTCGGTTTGGCACTGTTCTCGCGCATCAAGAAACGTGTGGTATTGACGGCTGCCGGACGCGATTACGCAGGGAAAATACGTGTTCACCTCGACAAGATAGAACGTGACACTTTGGAACTAATGGGCCATAAAGAGGGTTCAGGCATTTTGGAATTAGCGGTCATCCCAACGTTTGCAACTCAATGGTTGATACCAAAATTGCAAGAATTTCAGAGCTTGCGCCCTGATATCACGATTAACCTCAGCACTAAAACCAGCGCCTTCCTGTTTTCTGAGTCCTTATTTCATGCGGCAATCCATTCTGGAAAGGCGCCTTGGCCGGGGACTATCGGTGACTATTTAATACCCGAAGATAATGCGATTCCAGTTTGCAGCCCTGCACTGTACAAACAATTTCTGGGAAAAAAACGCCCACGCCATCATCAACTCCAGCTCGACGATATCGCCAGCATGCCTTTGTTGCACTTATCGAGTCGCCTAGAAGATTGGCGCCGTTGGTTTGAATTACACGATCACCCGAATGATATTTCGGCAGTCAAAGGTGCGCGTTACGAACTCTTCACAATGTTGTTGGAAGCTTGCATCGCAGGTTTAGGAGTTGCCTTAATTCCACGCTATATGGCACAAAAAGAGATCGATGCGGGCAAACTCATTATGCCCATTGACCGCAGTTTGCCAGAGCAGGCTTCTTACTTTTTGGTCTATCCCGAAGAACAAAGCTCCTATGGCCCCTTGCATGCGTTTCGCACTTGGCTACTAGAAAAAACCGCGCAGCAGCTGACGAATGGCTGATGTACTCTGGCCTAGCTCTGTTAAAATCGATTCAAAATTCTTACCGACGAGATTTAGAATGAAAAAACACTTTGGTTTTTCACTGATGGAAGCAATGGTTGCGGTTGCGATTATCGCTGTTTTGGCTGCAATGGCCCTGCCTTCCTACATCTTCAAAATTACCAGAGAGCAGATCGAGAAATCACTGCCGCTAGCAGCAGAGACGGCGCAGCCTGCGATTTCCATGATGTGGAAACTTGAAAAGAAGTTCCCAGAAAACAATCAAGCTGCTGGTTTGCCTGAGCCAGATAAAATCGTCAACAATTACGTAAAGAGTGTCGCCATCGAAGAAGGTGCGATTCATCTCACTTTTGGCAACCGTGCTAATGACAGAATCAAAAACAAAGTACTGACTCTGCGTCCTGCGGTGATTGAAGACTCACAGATCGTGCCAGTTACTTGGGTCTGCGCGGAAGCAGAACCTCCAGAGAAAATGAAAGTCCACGGCGCGAATAGAACGACCATTGATAAGCAGTATCTACCACTTATGTGTAGAGCTAGAGCCAAAAAGTAAATCTACATACAATAAAAAAACGTCAAATGATCACAGTATCATTTGACGTTTTTTCTTTTTTAATACCTACCTAGTGGCAATGTCTTAATCAGAACTTGTGTTCAAAATTAACACGTAAGGCGACGTTAGTTGGAGTCTTTGAACTACGAACCAAAGAGCCGGAGGCATCAGTATAGGCGCTACGGGAAATATTATCTTGATGCAGCGCATTACCCAGCGACACACGAAGATTGGTCAGGTTATCAAACTTCCACAAAGCATAGACATCCAGTACGCGTTTAGGAATCGAATAAGAACTTTGATTCACTGAAATCTGCACCGGACCACCGCTTTGGAAGTTCAAATTTCCACCGAGCGTTAATGGCATATCATTGAGCTTGTAATCGACACCGAAATTGGCACTCACAGGTGTCTGCGCATCCAAGCGATTATTTGGACCTGGTACTGAATTCACCGTTGAAGAGTTAAATGCCAAGTTTGCACGGAAGTCGATTGCGGGCGCGTCTTCCATCAATGTGCGCAGAGGGAATTTCGCATCAAATTCAACGCCACGCGTGGTTGCTTGGCCATCATTAACTGGCTTTGCAATCCAAGTACCGTTGACGTTGCTAACGCCAGTCCGAGTGAAGTCATCAATTTTACGCAAGAAGAAATTCACACTCAAAATACCGCCATCTGGCAAATAGTGCTCAAAGCCGGTATCGAGACCCCAAGCCAATTCTGGCTTCAAATTTGGATTACCTGTACGATCAGGGCTAGTCGCACTATTGTTACTAGAGATAAAGCGACGAGGAATTAAATTACCTGTATCCGGTGCTTTATAGGTGCGTGTCAAACCAATGCGAATCTGATCGTTCTTGCTACCCGGCAGCTTATACAAAGTCTGCAAAATTGGGCTCATTACACTCGAACGATTATTCACTTCGGCATAGTCACTGCCTTGGCTATGCGTGTCGATACCTTCCCATCGAATACCGGCATACACTGACCATAGTTTTGAGACTGTCCACTCATCTTGCACATACAAAGCAAGGCGAGTGACATCCGCATTGAATTTTTCGTTGAGGTTAATAGGACGAATGGCACCATTTCCTGTTAACACGTCAGACTGTTTATTGTCATCTTCGCGTGTGCTATAACCACCATCCCAACCAGCGGCAATAGCATGATCCTCAACGAAAGGTGCTGTGTATTTACCACCAAAGGTGAAGCCATTGTCCGTGTTACTTGAGCTCGCCGTGCGAGTCAAAGTTTGCTTCGCAGAAGAGCCCACAAAGGTATTGTCACTGCTGCGACGATTAACGTTTGCACCCAGACGCACATCTAATTTAGCGCTATCGGCAAGTTTATGTACCCAGTTCAAATTAGTACGCGCGGAAGCAGAAGAAGAACTCCCGTTTGAAGCACTATTTAAATACAAACGTTCATCTGGAACGCTGGTCGTCGTCACATCAGAGTTATTGAAAGTAAAGCGATTCGCATTTAAGAAACTCTGTGAAGTGAGCATGTCACCGTTGGCAAGCATCCAATTGATGCGTGGTGAAAGACCGATAAAGCTGAAGGCACCATTACTCTTAGAATCGGTACGACGAGCATAAACCTGCTTTCCAGCCGCATCTGTCATCACTTCGTCACTAATCGATGGACGTTCGAAATCACCATGATTCAAGTTGCCGGAAACCGAGTAAGACATGCGACCAACTTTATCAGACAGCTGCAAACTTGCGTTAACACCATATTTGCCATTCTCTTCACTCGCACCGAGTTTCAGTTCGCGTTGCGCCGTCACAATCGCTTTTTTCAGAACGATATTGATCGCGCCGGCAATCGCTTGCGTACTTAATTCGGCGGTTGCGGAACGGAATACTTCGATACGTTCGATGTTGTCAGGTGCAATCGAATCGAGGGAGAACCCTGGTGGGCTTGGCTCGCCATTCAACATAATTTGCGTGTAGCCAGCGCCAAGGCCACGCATACGAATTGCACCGCCACGACCTTGCACACCACCGATCGTCACACCAGGCAGGCGTTTTAATACGTCGCCGATATTGGAATCGCCATAGCGTTGAATTTCTTCTTGGGTCACAACGATTTTGCTCGCCGTGTCTTGACGACGCTCGTCGTAGCCTTTTGCCCCACTAATTTCAACCTTTTGCGTAGGCGCAGCGACAGGTTTAGCAGGCACCGCAGGCTTTTGTTCTGGCTTAGTGACCGGTTTAGCAGCTTCTTTCGCCGCTTCTTGTGCATAAGCAGAGGCGCCAAACGCAAAACTTAAAGCCAAGGGAATCAAAGCGAGACGAAATGGGGATGTTGCAGATGACATATAAGAACCAAAAAGTAATTAAAGATGAGGCTTGGACGTTGTGCAGCGCAAAAAAGTTCAGCGCGATGCTCTAAAAGAAACACTTTGATACAAAACCTAAGAGGAGCGAAACAAAGGTATCGCTCGTTTTACATTGCGACACAATCTCAGCATGTTGACACTGCAGCGACGAATGCACTTGAGATAGCGGGTTGGCGCGCATTATAGCGGAAATAGACCAAGGATATTGCAGGCAAGAAATTACTCGCAGCAATACACGTGGTCGCCATACAAGAAAAAGGAAGGTGAGATGAGGCTCTAAGTACTACAAGGATTGTAATTTATCCAACAGAGTTTGGCAGGCATCGGCCACTCTACCTATGCTTTGTTCGCGCAAAGCGTTCAGATCCACCGCGGCGTCACTGCGTAGTCCTGCCCATTGTAATAATGCTCGGCAGGCCTGTGGATGATCAAACACACCATGCAAATACGTCCCTAGAATTTGATCATCGGGTGAACGACAGCCCTCTTCCTCAACTCCCACCGCGGTCTCTAACCGGAAAGCCGGCAAGGTGTCGCTGCTGGCGTAGGTTAAGCCCATATGAATTTCATAGCCTTCAACCCGGCTATCCTTGTCCTCACCAAATGCGCACACGCCTTGCACCTGTTGTAGTCGTTTCTCTTGCGTGAGCTCGGTCGTGATGTCGAGCAAACCAAAACCATCCGACTCCCCTGCCTTGCCTTCAACGGCATGCGGGTCATCAATCACTTGACCCAGCATTTGATAGCCGCCGCAGATACCGATCACTTTGCCACCGTAACGTAAATGGCGTTCTAACACGGCTTGCCAACCACCACGTTTTAAAAATGCGAGATCGTCACGGGTATTTTTACTACCCGGCAGAATAATCAAATCTGCCGCAGGGATAGGATGATCTGGCCCGATAAACTGCAGATCCACATCGCGATGCGCGCGCAATGCATCGAAATCAGTGTGATTCGAAATCCGCGGCGTTGCTGGCACGATCACTTTAAACTTACCCGATTGGGATTGTTTCAGTTGAATCGCATCCTCGGCATCAAGCATCAGGCCATGTAAATACGGTATCACGGCTAACACGGGCTTTCCTGTCTTCTGCTCCAACCAATCAAGGCCCGGCTCCAACAAGGAGATATCGCCACGAAAACGATTAATCACAAAACCAATAATGCGGTTTTGTTCGCTCTCAGACAAACAAGCGAGGGTCCCCACAAAATGCGCAAACACGCCCCCCCGATCGATATCAGCGACCAGAATAACGGGACAATCGACTGCCTCAGCAAATCCCATATTGGCAATATCACGTGCACGCAAATTTACTTCAGCAGGGCTACCTGCGCCTTCGACGATGATGCTCTCATATTGTGATTGCAAGCGTCCATAAGACTCCAACACGGCCGACATCGCGATGGTTTTGTATTGATCGTAATCGCGAGCGTTCATGTCGGCGCGCACCTTACCGTGCACGACGATTTGAGCACCTGTATCAGACGAAGGTTTGATCAAGACGGGATTCATATCGGTATGAGGTGCCAACCCAGCGGCTTGTGCTTGCAAAGCTTGAGCTCGGCCAATCTCGCCACCATCGGCAGTCACAGCACTATTTAACGCCATGTTTTGCGGCTTCATCGGTACTACACGAACACCTTGGCGTTGCAACAAGCGACAGAGCGCAGTCACAATAGTGGTTTTACCGGCATCGGAAGTCGTACCCTGTACCATTAAGCTTTGAATTTTCATGCTGCTTCGATTCTTTGATGATTCTATTTCTGATCTCTGATTGAAAACGGTGCTTTCTCACGACCCAATTCAGATGCACATTTAAGTCGCCTATTGCGCTTCATGCCAACGCTCAATGCAGCGGTGCAATTGACTCAAGCCTTCGCGTATCGCCGCTGGGCCGGGCGACAAAATATCGGGAGACTTAATCTCAAACAGCATATTATTCTTTACTGCTGGGATCTGATCCCAGCCTTCCCTCGCCGCTAAGGTTTCAGCTCGAAACTTCTTACCACACCAAGATCCAATGATGATATCTGGCGCACGTCGCACCACTTCCTCCGCATCCTCGATGATACGATGTTTCGCTTGTTGTTGTACGCCCAACTCTGCGAAAACATCCACACCACCAGCAATGACGATCAGCTCCGACACCCAAGAAATTCCCGAGATCATCGGTGCATCCCACTCTTCAAAATAGACCCGAGGGCGACGTGGCTGTTGAAGTAACAATTGCGCGACTGCAGCGCGTATTGCCGCGATATGATCTTCTAATTCTTGTACCAACTGTTCGCCCGCATCACGCTTATCAATCAATGCCGCGACGCTTCGTATCATGCGAAAAATACCGGCAATGGTGTATTGGTTATAGGCATGCACTTCCACACCTTCAGCCACTAGTTGTCGACACAACTCCGACTGCATGTTCGAGAACGTCAATACCAGATCAGGCTCGACCGCCATTATTCTTTCAGGCTTTGCCGATGAAAAGCCGCTGACTTTGGGTTTCTCGAGCCGCGCACGAGGTGGGTGAACAGAATAGCCAGAAATACCGACCACCAAATCTTCCGCACCCAAGGCGTACATTACTTCCACGGCTTCGGTACTAAGACAAGCAATGCGTTGATACAAACTCGCCATATCACTCCATCTTCAAAAATAAATGCGCTACTGCACGCGGGTTAGATGGAAAGTAGGCATGAAAATAGGAGGCATGTAATCCATTTAGCTTATAGACTGCCTCACCTTCGACCGCTGCTAGCGTTTTCTCGTGCGCGATATGTTTGAGGGTGAACTGATTCGGCGTCAAATCTGTATCAAAACGCGAGAAATGAAAAGTGTGTCCGCGCAATTCACCATGCGCATTCTGCATACTCTGCATGCCCAAGGCTTGCAGCGACTTCTGCATATGTATGACGCCCGGCAAAAGGCCCGCCATGTTCCAAGTCTTTCCCTGACTATCGACCAGTTGTTCGCTAAGACTCATCATGCCACCGCATTCCGCATAAATAGGCAAGCATTGACGATGAGCACGCCTGATCGACGCTTGCCAAACATGCGCATCTTGCAGTGCCTTGGCATGCAGTTCCGGATATCCTCCCGGCAGAAATACCGCATCTGCATGCTCAGGCACAGCCTCATTACGGAGTGGAGAAAAGTATTCCAACTGCGCACCAAGTGCTTTTAGACAAGCGAGGTTGGCCGGATAGATAAAAGCAAAAGCCGCATCACGGGCGATGGCGATGGTTTTACCTTGTAGTAGTTTTGCCGTCTCAGGCAATACATCCATCGCTTGCGTTCTACCCGACTGTACGGCGAAATTTTGAGTGTTATTCGCTGACAGCAGTTGAGCCCATGCTTCTGTTTCCAATCGCAGACTGCTTCCTAATTGATCTAAAGTTTGCTCCAAATTGATCTGCTCTTCAGGGAGCACCAAACCTAAATGTCGTTCTGGCAAAGTGCAGGATTGACGCGGCAAGCTCGCCAATAAAGGAACATCACGCAATGCGCTTTTGACCATCTTTAGATGTCCATCAGATGCAATGCGATTGGCGATCACGCCTGCCAATTTTACTGGGCCGAAATCACGTAAGCCTAAGGCGACTGCTCCCACTGTTTGCGCCATGGCTGATGCATCGATCACCGCAAGCACTGGTACTCCAAAAGCATTCGCGAGGTCGGCCGATGAAGGTGCGCCATCATACAAACCCATGACACCTTCAATCAAAACAAGGTCTGCGTTTTGCGCTGCTCGATAGAGCAAACGACGGCATTCTTCTTCACCGTTGAGCCATAAATCGAGCGATTCCACGACATCACCACTGGCTTGTTCCAACATCATAGGATCAATGAAATCCGCACCTGTTTTAAACACGCGCACCACTTTTCCTGCTTGCCTAAAATAGCGGGCTAAAGCTGCGGTGACTGTGGTTTTGCCCTGCCCTGAAGCCACGGCAGAAATCATCAAGATCGGCGCCAAGGCTGGCTCAGAATTCACCATTCTATGCATTCCTGCGCGGTGACGCCTCTCTTGAACGCATGCTTAATTTCTTGCATTTCTGTAACCGTGTCGGCGATCGCAATCATTTCAGGCAAGGCACCTCGCCCGGTCAAAATCACGTGTTGCATTGGCGGCCTTTGCTGTAGATCTTCGATCACCATTTTTACATCGAGATAGTGATATTTGAGCGCGATATTGACTTCGTCTAACAACACCAACGCGATAGTAGGGTCGTTCAAAAACTTTCTTGCCTGCTCCCAAGCGGCCTGCGCTTTAGCGATATCGCGTTCACGATTTTGTGTATTCCAGGTATACCCTTCACCCATCGCATGAAACTCCACTTCTTCTGGGAAGCGACGCAAAAATTTTTCTTCACCGGTTGACATCGCCCCCTTGATGAACTGCACCACCCCCACCTTCTTTTGATGGCCTAAGGCACGCATGACCATGCCCAAGCCACTTGAGCTCTTACCTTTGCCGTTGCCACAATTCATCACAATCAAGCCACGCCGAATTTGCGCGCTCGCGATTTTTTCATCGATCAATTGCTTCTTACGCTGCATACGTTGTGCATGTCGCTCATTGATGGCTTGGCGTTCAGCTTCGTTCTCGATACTCATGCATTCACCGTCGGTAAGAAAAGCGTTTGCGATCCGTGCACAAATCGCTCGATCGGGTGACCTAGGCAAGTTCCTAAATGATGTGCTTGCATCACATCTTCTTTCAGCCCTAACAAGCAACTACCATCAGGCATCATCAACACCGCATGCGTAGCAACTTGATAGGATAGATTGAGATCATGGCTGACCATGATCACCGCCTTATTTTTTTGCTGACAATTCTGCGCCAGAATTTGCATCACACTCACCTGATGCGCCAAATCTAAGGCATTAGCAGGCTCGTCCAACAGCAACAACTCAGCGTCTTGCGCCAACAAGGCGGCAATTGCCACACGCTGGCGTTCACCGCCCGACAAACTGCGCACATCACGTTGCGCCAAGTCTTCAACATCGAGCAAACGCATCGCCGCCATCGCGATTTGCACATCATCGCCAGATTCCCAATAATGATTGTCTTGGTAAGGATGACGCGCACTCAATACGGTTTCTAATGCCCGATAGGCAAAGGCATCAACTCGCCCTTGCGGAAGATAAGCACGCAGCTTGGCGAGTTCAAACAAATCCCAATCGGCTAAACTTTTATCCTGCAAGAGCACCGTCCCTGCTTGAATATCGCGCATGCCGGCTAAGGTTCGCAGCAAAGTCGACTTCCCAGCGCCATTACGACCAATAATGCACCAGCACTCGCCACGATTAACTTGCCAACTTAGGCCTTGTGCTAACACACGCGTGCCGGCTTGTAGAACCAAGTCTTGAGTCGACAACAAAGTCGAGGAATTGACGCTAGATGTGCTGTTCATATTAGCGCCTCCGCAATTGATGGAGTTGGAACAAAAATACTGGCACGCCTATCATCGCCGTGATGACACCAACCGGCAATTGATGCGGCGCAGCGACGGTT
>CANHZI010000155.1 GCA_947464955.1 Oxalobacteraceae bacterium | reverse complement strand
GTAACATCGACGAATTTGCGAAAGTGATGCAGTTAAAAGCCAATTCGTCAAATAACACCGTATATGCTGATAAGCATGGAACGATCGCGTATTACCATGGAAATTTCGTTCCTCGGCGAGCGCCCGAGTTCGACTGGACTCGGCCAGTTGATGGGTCGACAAAGGCCACTGAGTGGCAAGGCTTGCATGAGTTGAGCGAAATAATTCAGCTGCGAAATCCGCACAGTGGCTGGATACAGAATACGAATAACTGGCCGTTTTCAGCAGCAGGTGAGGCGAGTCCGCGACGCGACAATTTTCCGAAATATATGTGGAGTAAGCCAGAGAACGCACGAGGCTTGCATGCTGTGAAGGTGTTGTCAAATGCCACAAGGCTAAATCTAGATGGTTTAATTGCTTTGGCCTATGATCCTGAACTAACTGCTTTTGAGTCTTTATTGCCACCATTGTTCGCAGCCTATGAAAATGACCCGAGACCGCAACTGCAAACCCAAGTGACGACTTTGCGCCAATGGGATTTCAATGCCCGCGTTGATTCGGTTGCGACTTCGTTAGCGATTTATTGGGCGCAAGAATTGGTACGACAGTACGCATCAGAGGCGAACGCGAAAGCGATACCGGTTATCGACTATTTGAAATCTGTGCCATCGCAAAGTTTGCTGAATGCTTTATCTCAGGCGACAGAGCGTTTGCGTTCGGATTTTGGTGATTGGCAAATACCGTGGGGAGAAATAAATCGTTTCCAAAGACTCTCGGGAGAGATAGGCGCTGGTTTTGATGATAGTAAGCCGAGCTTCCCCGTTGCCTTTGCCTCAGGAAATTGGGGATCCTTAGCTTCTTTTGGTATGACAGCACCGCAGGTGACAAAACGGATATACGGCGATCGAGGTAACAGCTTCGTGGCAGTAGTGTCGTTTGGGCCGAAAGTGGTGGCAAAGAGTATTCTCGCGGGGGGGCAAAGTGCAGATACTGCATCACCTCATTTTAGCGATCAGGCAGAAATGTATGCCAAAGGACAGTTCAAAGACGTATTGTTCTATCCTAAAGATATCATGCAGCACATGGAAAGACGATATCATCCGGGGCATTAATTGAGATAGAAATTGAGGGAATTTAGGACACTTACTGCGGCTAAATTGCGGTTTTTGCCGATTTTAGAGTTTTTTCCTTAAAATTCGGTCTGTAGGTCGATATTTTTGACGTAAAATTTGGCTTTTGCGCGCACGTGCATCGTTAATAATAATTGGGATAGTGAATGAGTATTAAGTCAGACAAATGGATACGCCGTATGGCGGAGCAGCACGGAATGATTGAACCATTTGAACCAGGTCAGGTGCGTCAAGCGAATGGTCAAAAGATCGTGAGCTACGGCACGTCCTCCTATGGCTACGACATTCGTTGTGCTGACGAGTTTAAGATTTTCACGAATATCAACAGCACAATAGTAGATCCGAAGAATTTCGACGAGAAGTCTTTTGTCGACTTTAAAGGTGATGTCTGCATTATTCCCCCCAATTCTTTTGCATTGGCCCGTACTGTGGAGTATTTCCGGATTCCACGTAGCGTGTTGACGATTTGCCTCGGTAAATCAACCTATGCACGATGCGGCATTATCGTCAATGTGACGCCATTCGAACCAGAATGGGAAGGGTATGTGACTCTGGAGTTTTCAAACACAACACCATTGCCCGCCAAGATTTATGCAGGTGAGGGTTGCGCTCAGGTTTTGTTTCTTGAGAGTGATGAACTATGCGAAACGTCTTACAAAGACAGGGGTGGGAAATACCAAGGTCAAGTCGGCGTGACTCTGCCAAAGACGTGATTGAGCGGATGAACTAGACACGCCATTGCACGTCATTGAATAAAGAAGGCCCGCACAGCTTGTTCGTGCGGGCCTTTTGCTAAATTAAGACTTTTCTGTCTTCAAAGGCTTTTGACCAATGCAGAATTTCAACGGATTCTCGTAGGCCGATTTGCCAAAATGGGTCGCTTTGAATCAGTGCCATAATGTGGTCACGACTACTTGCTTCGACGATCCAGAGTCCACCAATTGGAACCTGGTCGGGTGATTCTCGTAAAGAGCCACCAACTAAAATAGTATTTTGATGTTGATCCAGCCAAGCTATGTGTTTTGTCAGATTTTCTTGGCGACTCTCGAACATTCCTTCTTTGTCTTTAAAACGCACTGCAAACAGCATTATATGAACCCTAAATTACGATTTGTAAAATTGTTGATATTCGGGAAAACATCGCTAATTTGGGTAGGACTCAGTCCAAACCAAGTTGCAAGAGTTGCGCCATACTGATCGACAGAAAATTGTGGCAAGAGGCTGCCAGAGCCAACATCTTGTGTATGCTTTAAACCGGTTACAGGGAAGCTTCCATAGATATCTCCACCTTTGACGGCCCCCCCGACGATAAAGTGATGTGAGCCCCAACCGTGATCTGTGCCATCGCCATTGCTTGTAAAAGTTCGGCCAAAGTCAGATGCAGTGAATAGAGTGACTTGGTTGCGTAAGTTCGTCCCCATTAGATTACCCATCACACTGTCGAAATAATTAATTGCATGAGAAAGTTTGGCAAGCAGATCAGCTTGTCCTGTTTTTTGGAAATCATGTGTATCAAAACCGCCCATGCTCACGAAAAAAACTTGGCGTTTGGCGCCCAGCGCACTACGACCCGCAATGATGCGCGCAACCGTTTGAAGCTGTGTCGCCAGTGCATTGTTGGCTAAGGCACCAGTATTGGGATTGGTATATTGACTCGGATTTGGCACGCCGTTCGCACCAGCAACAGCCATTGATGGACCTAGCAAACTCTGAGCATTAATCGCACGATTGGTGACGGCAGCCTGCTCTTTTTGGAAATAGTTTGCCGTGTCACCTGTAATGATCGAACGCAAGCTGCTGCCTGCGGTTGAGGAGCCATACAAGGTTCCAGTGAGGCCATTAATCGGAGTTGCACCCGAGCCGCTCACTTGGTATTGAATAATGTTTCGCCCTGATAGAAAGACGGCATTTCCTGATGCGGAAATTGCTGTGAATATCGGGTTCGAATTGTTGGCTGCTAACAAATCGCCCATTCTGCCTCCCCAGCCGTAGGCAGCACCCTCGGGCGCGTAAGCTTGCCATAAACTCTGCTGATCGTTATGAGAGAAAAGCTTCGGTGGCAATGGTACGGTCGCTTTTTGGTATTGAGTTAGTGTTGTTGGTACGATCAATGGTCCAACATTGCTGATGATGGCAGCACGGCCAGCGTCAAACAATGATTTAAGGTCCACCATGCTTGGGTGAAGCGCAAAACTTCGGCCACTCTGCACTGTGCTTGGAGTGATCGGCAAGACGCCACCAGTGGTACCAACAGCGGGTAAGGCGATAGACCCGGTTTCTGCGGTAGTGCGAACTGTTGTGTATTGAGTCCATGAGCTAGTATCAGTAGCTAATACAGTATTCGCTTGATCATTTGCGCCATACATAAACAGGCAGACCAGTGCTTTATAGTCGCTAACCGCTCCCTGTGCAGCAGCACTGCCCATAGTTGCCAGATTGAGTGCAAATGGAGTGGCCGCACCAAGGGCGCTGGCAGATCCAAGTAAACTTCCCAAGCGCAAGAATTCGCGGCGCGATGTATTGAACTTATCCATTTTGATCTCCTTACTTTTGTACCAGATATTCTGGAGATGCCATCGTTAGATAGATGGCCATGTACACGCGATTTTTCTTGGCATTCTCAATGTTGGTGGTATTCGTTGCTGGTATGGTGACAGAATTGATTGCAGCGATAATCTGCGCACGTAAAGTTGAACTCATTTGATTTGCCATCAAAAGAACATTGACCTGATCGAGCAATTGGTCTGGCGTTGTTGCGAGTGCGATCAGGTTTGTATAGTCAGCCTTAACATCGCGTGAGCTACCAACACCATTCGGGATGATGTCGCGCATGAAATTGAGATAACCGACGACAGAGGGCTCAGCCACAATTTGCATTTCAGGGGCAACTAACTTTGCGTTAGCAATTTCTGAATTAGGTGGTACGTAGCCCGGACGATAAAAGTTGAAAACAGTGGGTGAACGCATCGGTGTTTGAGCCAAACTTGTCAGCGGGTCGTCAAGACTCGTTATCTTAAAAAAACTTGAAGTCGACTTCGCATTAAATGCACGCATCCAGTTAGCGAGTCGAATGACAGGTTCCCTTAATTTACCGGTGCCCGCGTTGGCAAGGTTGGGCTCATTTCGAGCCTCAATGTCGGTCAAGATGGCCTTGAACACCGCTTTCATATCACCACGTACACCTTTGCCATTGTCGTTGAAAGCAGCAGCGACCCGCGCAACATATTGTGGACTTGGATTGCTCGTGACCAGGCGTTGAATCAGCTGTTTGCCGATAAAGGGGCCAACATTCGGATGGTTAAACAGGGTGTCTAAGGCAATTTTTAAGCTTGCCTCAGGGTTTGCTGGGGACTGCGTTGGTATTGTGACGCCCAAAAACTTTTTCTCAGAAGTCGAATGGAAAGCAGGGTAGCTTTGCATTGGAAGCACATCACGATTAGGGTCTGCGTTCCCGCCAAAAAAACGTGTGTTTGATTTGTCGGGGCCCGCCCAACTCCAACCTGTAAAAACCTTTGCTAAGCCTTGGATGTCCGCACTACTGTAGGTTTCCACAGGTTTTCCGTTGACGATCATTTGGCTTCCATCTTGGTTAAGCTGGTAGAGGCCAATCGTAAATAGCTGCATGATTTCACGCGCATAATTTTCATCTGGCACGCGGGTTCCAGATTCTTTCTGGTTGCGCATCGACGTAAGATAGATTCCCATCATTGGATGCAAACTGACATTTTCTAATAGCGTACGGAAGTTGCCAAAGGCCCCAGTGGCAAGTGTGTCGTAATAGGAAGCCACGCCGCGAGGGTAATTGGCAACACCGCTATCTTGAAACGAAACGACAAAGATCTCTGAAAGTGCGAAGCTTGCGCGCTGCCTCAGCTGATCTTCTCCGTTGACGGCCTGCTGCCAATAGGATTCAAAAAAATTATTTTGATTGAGCCCAGCTAATCCATTCAGTAGTCCGGCCGCCGTGGTATCCATATAGGCTTTGTGACTACTTTGGTTCTTTGTGAATTGTGCATCGATCCAATTGGAAATGCCGGTCGACATCAATAAATTAATATCGTTAGAGGTAGCACCGAAACTGGCTTGCCCTAAGAATCTTGCAGCTTGGCTTACGGTTGGAAAGTCGGTGGTGTTAGGCGCTGTTCCGATCAATGCACCAATCAATCCACGGGCCACTGAAGTGTCAAGTGGTGTTACCGTCGATGTAATCGCCATTCCCTTTGAGATTGAATCGGTTTCACTGATATAGCTCAGGCCTTGGTTGACCGCAAACTCCATAGAAACCACGTTCTTGTTATCGAGAAGCGTGGCGACCCAACCATAAGTTGGATCTCCCTTGAACGTATGGGCCGAGGTCAACATTTTATGAATAAGAGTGCCGCGCGTTTCGGTACCGGTGGAAAGCGCGTTTGTCCAGTAGTCGAGCCCCTCTTTATCCGGAGTAGGGCGGCCGAGCACATTCTTGTAGACGATGCTGACAAAATCGGCGTTACTCATTGTGGCGCTGTAGCCAGTCTGTGCCGAATAAATTAGCGCGGCAACGTAAAAAGATTCGCCGATTTGATCGATACTTGAGCCAGCACGAATTTGATCAATCCAGTAAGCGAGGCCATTGGCGTCGGGAACGCGGTTGAAATAGGCGATGTAGAGTTCAATCAATGAGTTGAGGTCTTTGCTGCTAATCGAGCCAGCTTTTCCTGCGATTTCAAGGTTGATGGAAACATCTTTAAAGTTTAAAGCTTTAATGTTTGGTGAAATGACGATGCTACCATCAGTCCCAACTCGATCTGTGACACTCAAGCCTCCGGGCGTGCTTGAAATGAGGTAGTTTGAACGCAAACCGTTGAAGCTAACGCTCGAGGTTCCAATAATTGGTGGTCCAGCCTGAATCGGTGGACCTGATGGTGTATTTACCTCATCTGATTTGCTACACGCGACGAGGATCAGAAGGAGCCCGATAACACTAAGGTTCTTTGCGACGCTTACCATTCTAAAGCTTAAGTTAGTCACATTCATCACGTACTCCAATTCCTTTAAGCTTATGATTCGCTTGAATTCGAACTCTATTCAGTCTCAGCGAGGGTTTGATGAACAAACGACGAAAGAATAAGCTTCGATTGCGTTGGTAAATCAACGAATTCAAAGCCGTATCTGAATTCGTCTTCATTCTCAGTTTCTACTATTGAACGAACAATGATAGGTAAGGTGAGATAGGCGTCTTCACCTGCCGTGGTGACTTTAAATTTAATGACGCCTCGATCATTTTTCTTACCTATTGGACGTTTAATAATGCCTGAGGTGCCACCCATACTGATGTCGCTTAACGTCGCGGCAGCTGTTTGCTCAGGTTCGCCAACCGTTACCGATGCAATTATTTTTACCGCGGCACGCGAGTTCTGTCTGATCGCAGTACAGCGAACAATTTTTGGGTAGGATAAATGTAGATAGGCATGGGGCGTGTACACCGATTTCAATGCGGAGGCCGTGAAAGCATAAGCTTTTTTGCCAGGGAAAGCGCGAACAATAAATGTTTGTCCGTCGCGAATGATCGCACCTCGTCCGTCAATCCGCGGCGCAGTTACTAGGATTGACTGATTCTTTACGTAGCCAATGAGTTTTACGGTGTAACGAATTGCAGCGTTATCGTGTACTTGCAAGAAGAAGGTTTCACCAACATGCCAGCGGACGCTATCAAGGTCCAACATGACTGATTCTTTGTTGTTATCAGGTGTATTGCTATTGGCGGGTGCAATAATTGGATCAACGGGGGCACTTATTTTGGGTGCTGGTTGCGAATAGGTGCTGGCTTGTGTTGCGGGAGGTAGTGGCGTTTGATCGTTTGCGACAGGATCGCCAAGCGAATCTTCAAAATAACCATCTTCAATAATTACGTTGAATTCTTCTTGGTCCGTTATTACCGCACCGGCCTCATGCAGGGTATTGCCCCACGCATCGAAAATTGCCCACGGCAGAGGTTTGCCTAATGCGATTTGTTCTTTGTCTACAGGTGTGAGTGCACCGAGCTGGCTCATGTTGATTTTCTTAGCGAGTTGAGAACGGATCTTATTGTATATCGGAAACTGTCTTGTTGAAGGGGTAAAAAAAGCCGCAGACTTAGGTCTGCAGCTTTTTGTTGGAATTACAGCAAAATTTGACCCGAAAGCGACCGCTTTAGGCAGCGTTCTCTCCATCTTGTCTGACGCAGTCAACAAAGTAGCCAATCTTGCCATCGACTTCCGCTTTCACCAAACCATGGCAATCTGTCTCAAAGCCAGGGAACTGATCATTAAATGCACGAACAAATTTCAGGTAGTCGACGATTGTTTTGTTGAAACGCTCACCTGGAATCAAGAGCGGGATTCCCGGTGGATAAGGTGTCAACAAGATCGCCGTCACACGGCCCTCGAGATCATCGATAGAAACGCGTTCGATTTCACGGTGAGCCATCATTGCAAACGCATCTGATGGTTTCATCGCTGGTTGCATGTCCGACAAATACATTTCCGTCGTTAAACGTGCAACGTCATGAGATTTATACACTTCATGGATGCGTTGGCAAAGGTCGCGCAGACCAGCGCCTTCATAACGCGGATTAGCGGCTGCAAACTCTGGCAAGATACGCCACATAGGTTGATTTTTATCGTAGTCATCTTTGAACTGCTGCAAAGCAGTTAACAAGGTATTCCAGCGCCCCTTCGTGATGCCGATGGTGAACATAATAAAGAAGGAATACAGCCCGCATTTCTCAATAATGACGCCGTGTTCAGCCAAATATTTGGTCACGATGGAAGCAGGGATGCCAGTCTCACCGAATTTACCTTCAAGCGAGAGACCAGGCGTGACGATGGTTGCCTTGATCGGATCAAGCATATTAAAGCCTGGTGCCAATTTGCCAAAGCCATGCCAGTCATCTTCAGCATGGATCATCCAATCTTCCTGCGTACCGACACCATCTTCGGATAAATGGTCTGGGCCCCAAACTTGGAACCACCAATCTTGCCCCCATTCTTGGTCGACTTTGCGCATCGCACGGCGGAAGTCGAGTGCCTCCAGAATGGATTCTTCGACCAATGCTGTGCCACCAGGAGCTTCCATCATGGCCGCTGCGATATCGCATGAAGCGATAATCGAGTACTGCGGTGATGTTGAGGTATGCATCAAGTAAGCTTCGTTGAAGCTATCTTTGTCGAGCTTCACTGTTTCAGATTCACGCACCAAAATTTGCGAGGCTTGTGAAATACCCGCCAATAATTTGTGCGTTGACTGAGTGGAGAAAATCATGGATTTCTTTGCACGTGGGCGTTCTTTGCCAATCGCATGCATGTCTTGGTAGAAGTTATGGAAGGTCGCATGCGGCAACCAAGCTTCGTCAAAATGCAGAGTATCGATCTCGCCGTCGAGCATCTCTTTGAGAGTTTCAACGTTATATAACACACCGTCATAAGTCGATTGGGTAATCGTCAAAATGCGTGGTTTCTTATTCTTGGCCATACGAGCGAAAGGATTCGCTTCGATTTTTTTCATAATGCTTTCCATGGAAAATTCTTCCAATGGAATCGGGCCGATAATGCCTAGGTGGTTACGGGTTGGCATCAAGAAAACAGGGATCGCACCACACATAATAATCGAATGCAAAATCGACTTATGGCAGTTACGGTCAACCACGACGATATCCCCTGGTGCAACGGTTGAGTGCCATACCATTTTGTTCGAGGTTGAAGTGCCGTTAGTCACGAAGTAGCAATGATCTGCGTTGAAGATACGGGCAGCATTGCGCTCAGAAGCGGCAACTGGGCCAGTATGGTCTAACAATTGACCAAGTTCTTCTACCGCATTACACACGTCTGCACGCAGCATGTTTTCACCAAAAAATTGGTGAAACATTTGACCGATAGGTGACTTTAAAAAAGCAACGCCGCCGGAGTGTCCTGGGCAGTGCCAAGAGTAAGAGCCGTCGTTCGCATAGTGGACTAAGGCGCGGAAGAACGGTGGTGCTAAACCGTCAAGGTAGGATTTGGCTTCGCGAATAATATGGCGCGCCACGAATTCAGGCGTGTCTTCAAACATATGAATGAAGCCATGCAATTCACGCAAGATATCGTTTGGAATATGACGCGATGTACGTGTTTCACCATACAGATAAATTGGAATATCTGCATTTTTATAGCGAATCTCTTCAACGAAAGCGCGCAGTGGTTTAAGCGCTAAATCGCTTTCTTCGTCGGTGCCTTCACCGAATTCTTCATCGTCGATCGAGAGAATAAATGCCGAAGCACGGGATTGTTGTTGCGCGAACTGCGAAAGGTCACCATAGCTAGTAACGCCCAGCACTTCCATGCCTTCTTTTTCCATTGCATCAGCCAAGGCACGAATGCCCAAACCGGAGGTGTTTTCAGAACGGAAATCTTCGTCAATGATGACGATGGGGAAGCGGAATTTCATTTAGGTCTCCAAAAAGCCTGTTACGGGAGACGCCTGGGCCAGTTCGTTAAACCGCTTGCGCGCCAAAAAAATAAAGATGCGAATTTTCGCAGAAATGCAGGTTCAGATGTCAAAAAAATTGTTGAAATTTGTGCAGAATCGACATTAATGCACGATATTTCACATGATGGTCACAAAAAACGGAAACGTGCTTGTTTTTGCTGTTCTTAATGCAATATTTCCCTACTCTAATGGAGGATCGACTGGTTTTTGTTGGAAGCTAAATCGTAGACCATCTATCGAGTAGATGATTAAGCCTACCCAGATCCCTAAGAAGCCAATGAGGCGTTCATGACTAAATTTTTCATTGAATAAGGCGACACCGATTAAAAGCTGAATTGAGGGGGAAATGTATTGCAGTAAACCCAAGGTTGCCATCGGAATTCGGCGTGCACCTGCTGCAAAGAGTAACAAGGGAATTGCAGTAATTGGACCTGCCGCGACTATCCATAACTGGGTTTGCCAATTCGCGTGTAGAAAGGCGTTCTGATCCTGAAAGCCAAGATAGACCAAATATGACAATGCGAAAGGAAATAGTAGTAGTGTCTCTAAAGATAAACCTTCTAAGGCCCCTAAACTCGCCGTTTTACGTAAGAGACCATACATGCCGAATGAGCAAGCAAGACTAAGTGCAATATAGGGGAGGTGGCCCGCATGGAAGGTCAGCCAAGCGACGCCAATCGCCGCCGATAAAACCGCGAACCATTGGATGGTGCGCAGTCGTTCTTTTAGTAAGACGAAACCGAGAAAAACGTTGACCAGTGGCGTCATGAAATAGCCAAGACTGGCATCGATGATACGGTCGTTATTAACTGACCAGATATAGATGAACCAATTGGTAGAAAGCAGAAGCGCGCTCGCTGCAAATCCGGCAAGTAACTTCGGTTGTTTTAAAACATCTTTTAACCAGGCCCATTGTTGACGCACACTTAATACCAGAGCCAAAAAAACCAAGGCCCACACCATGCGATGAAACAAGATTTCGAGCGAAGGGATGTCGTGGAGTGCCTTGAAATAGAGAGGGAATAGGCCCCAAACAAGATAACAAGTAGCGGCGTAGAGTATGCCTTTGCGCATGGGCAGAGTAAGCTTAATAAAATCAGATTGGACAATCACATCATTAT
>CANHZI010000154.1 GCA_947464955.1 Oxalobacteraceae bacterium | reverse complement strand
GTATTTCTTACCTAGGGCAACGTACCCCAGCGAGCCATTTAAATACTCTCGTACTACACGGTATTTAAACTCTTCTGTATGTTTAGCCATTAAAAAACCCCAAAAGTTGGTGTCCAACTTTTGGGGTTCAGTTCATAATCTCGCTTTTTTTATGCCAGATTTTACATAGTAGCCGGCTTATTTAACTGGCTTATTCAGACCATCAGGTAGCTGTAATTGCGGTCTTTCTGCTTCAAATAATAAAGAAATAATCCACCAACGAGTACCGTCATGCATCAGCTGCACGCTATTAATGCCGCGAAGAGTTACATTGTCTTTCTCTTCGATCGTTTCATAGCTCGTAAATACTTGGGCTAATTCTCCCCATTGTTCAGTTTTGCGCGCCAATTCTTTTTCACGAAATCCAACTTCGATCAAACGAGGGCCAGAATTCGCAATGTAGTCGCTGATGCTCAAAATGCGCAAGCCGAGATCTTTGCTGTCTTTTTTAGGGAAGATCGCCATGATGCGAGCCTCAGGAATGAACAGCGAACGCATACGGTTCCAATTTCTCTGTTCGCCAATACCTCCAGAAATAACGTCGTAAAGCGCAGCAATGATGCCATCAATCGATTGCACATCAGCTGCACGCGCCGGTGGTTGAACAACACTTACTGGAGATGCTTGCGCAATCATCGTTGGCGTATCTGCAGCGATTGATGGTGAAGAGACCGTGCTGACTAATAAACCAATCGCCGCACAAATCATAGATGAGGAAAACTTGTTCATAATTATTCCTAGAATTGGTGATCAAGGTTTGACCGCAAAAAACAGTAAAGTTCAACACATTAAAATTCAACAACAATATACCTTGAATAATCCAGACTCAGTCTAGGATTCTGAGAGGATTTCCTATGAAAAACGCTTCTCATCCTCGCATAAAAATAAACCCAGTATTTCGCATTCTTGGTACTTTGGGAACAGTGTTGCTTATCTAACCTACTGAATTAAGAAGTATTTTTTACTTTCTATGAATGCCAAGTGTTGCGACCAAAAATTTCTCCTCTGTGTTGCGTATTCTTATTTTAAAACGCAACACTCACAATCGATTTTTCATGCAAATTCGATTGAAAAACTCTCTGCTGTTGCGTTTTGATTAGTGAAATCGAAATGATAGTCTGAGGTCGTGTATCAAACATAAGTTTTAAGTGTCTTGATTTTTCCTTGATTGACGGTGCTAGATGCGACTAAACAAGTGTGACTAGGAATTTTTCAACAGCAGCAATTCGTGATTCAACAGTGCCCGATATCAGGCAATACGGAATCGTTTTATCCGCAAGAATACTTAAATACCATTGATGTTGGCGCTGGCGAAAATCGTCATCTTTGCGCGTACCATCCTGCACGAATGGAATATCAGGACAACATAAAAAAACTGCGTCATATCGCCGATTCGCTAGTTCCTGAAGTTGATCATCTACCCGATTGAACATAACCTTACTGTAAAACAGTGTTGTCAGAGGCGATGTGTCGCAAAAGAGAAAATTGTTAGCTGTTGCTGCCAGCTCATTCTCTCGATCGATTTGCTCCTTTCCTATTTCCAACATGTCGCCATACAGAAGCTTTCCCGCTTTTTTATCCCAAAGCTCACGCCCATATTCTGGTACCCAAACAGTTTTAAAATGATTGGCGAGCGCATCGCTCAGCGTCGTTTTGCCACTAGACTCTCCACCGAGTACGCAAATCCGTTTAACGAAGCTGGAATAAACCGTAGGCGACAAGAAATGTCTATGCAAATGAGGATCAGACCGGACGCGAGTACCCGATATTGGAATCAAACTTCGAGCCTTGTCGACACAGACGTGTTTGACTGCTATTGAATTATTCGCATGTTCCTTAAAGTACGCTGTCAGTACTTGAGAGAAACCATCACCATAGTCTTCGCTGGTAAAGACAGCATCAACAGTTCGGTGCAATATATTCCAACAAAGCCAGCCAACGAATTCCCGATGGTCGATTTCGGGAGCATCATTGTGTGGGACGAACCTGCAGGGCAAGTTATACTGCATACAAAGTTGTTGCAGCAATTCGTCATCAAGCACAAGAGATATCACCGAAGGGAAGAGCGCGTTAATCCATGACTTACGTTCCTGAGGATTACACCCAGCAAATTCCGGCTTGGTATAACTAATAACAATCACATCATCGCAGCTTGCAATCGCACGTTCAATGATCAGCTCATGTCCCTTGTGTAACGGACAAAATTTCCCGACCACAAGTCCACGGCGGAATTGTTTAGGATCTTCACTCATATCGATGCGGTAGGGAATTGATTTGCCAAACGGCGCCACCACCACCATGAAAATGCCGCGTTGACCCAATATCCCGCGTAGAGCAAAGCTGTCAGATTTAATTCTCGGCTGGCATAAAGGGGTACAGCAATACTGTTAACAATTAGCCAGAACACCCAGTTTTCAATCCGTCGTTGCATCAACAGTAGTTGGGCAATGACTGAAAATACGAGAACTGCTGAATCGAAAAACGGTGCATAAGCATCTGTAAGATAATGGAGGAGTCCACCATATGCAGCGGTGGCAGCAAGTCCGATCGGAATAGTCCACGCCAGCTTTCGTGAATTGGCATGGGATATCAGCAAGGCTTGTCCGTGACTGCCTTTGACCCATCTCCACCATCCAATTGCGCTGGTTATGACGAAAAACACCTGCAACACCACATCTGCATATAGTTTACTTTGGTAAAACAATGCTAAAAACAACAAGCTTCCGACGATGCCTGTCCACCATGTATGCACACTATTACGTCCCGCAAGTAAGATCGCTACAGTCGTAGTAAAGTTCGCCGCGATTTCAAGTGACCCCATTATTCCATTGCCCCTTCTAGATCCGATGTGTATTGAATTGTCTTGTCTTCAGATTCCAATTCGCCGATCTGAATTACATCGTCCTCGAATAAAGTCTTCAGTCCGATACGTGCGGTCGCTGCGAGCGGCATATCTCCAGCGGGCAGATATAGAGTAACGTTGCCTTCTGCCGATTGATGGAATCGGAAATGCGGCAGAGCTACCGATTTCAGCGCATGGGTGATGTCGATATTATTTATCCAGTTTCCTGTTGGCAGACGATAGCGCACAGGGCTCCGCCCTGAGAGTCCAATTAATATCGGTGCATCGATTCCGAACGATAGCGATGCATAATCTCCGGTGCGATAGCGTAGCAATGGGAGGCAGAAATTGAATCCACCTGTCAACGTGATCTCACCACGCTGACCATACTCGACTTGGTTGCCTTCGTCGTCGAGAATTTCCACATATAGGTTGGGCTGCAGAAGAACATGCCCACCATCGTGAGCATCAAACACACCAACCGGTCCTACTTCGTTGAGTGAATAAATATCCATCACAGGACATGCGAAGCGATCTTCTAGCTTCATGCGCAAACCGGGTAGTAACATCATCGACACGGATAGCATCACGCGTGGCTTATGCCTCATCGGTAGCTTCAGTAATTCGGCAAAAGAGATTGGATCACCGGCAATGACTTCCGGTGCCATTGCATCTAGATAACGTGCTCGGTCGTCGGGATGCCGCCAATCCTGCGGATGTAAATTGATCTTGGCGAGACCTGATTCGTTCATAGTGGGCGTCACAGATAGGTAAGTAAAGCATTTGCGCTGGAACCCGAGCAGCATTACTCCTACTTGTCCCGCCCCATGTGTCAGATTAATACCGAATCGATCCATGGCGCGTTTGTGAAATGCAAGATATTTTCCTGCCACAGCAGGATGCGACGCGATCAATATAGGATGCCCAGTTGTACCTGTCGTACGAAAGTTGATCATCCGCTTTAGATCAACGTGGTCTGGAACAAAGGGCGCGATATCTTTCGCGAAATCCGCGCGGCTGATAGGTGGGATATCTTCAAAGCGTATCGGCGGTGATCCTAGGCTACGGTAATAGGGAACGGAATCAAATGTCTCCTTGACGAACTCCGGTAGCCAGTCCGGCGAACCTTTTGCAGGCCATCCTACCTGGGAATTTCTGATCTTGGTTTCAAACAGCCGCAGCTCCTCGACCTCCGTTGCTATCAGTCGGTTTCCGCTATGGTTACGATATATCGGCGCAGCCGGATGTTCTCGCATGAATTCGAGTATTCGGCGCCCATCCTCGGTTAAGGTAGGATAGCGCTCCGTGTCATTAGGTTCTTTATTCATATGATTGAACATTATTCGCGCGACCACTTGTCAGCCGATTCTTCAGCAGCTTTTTTTACCAAAGCATCTCGGATGGAACGGGCACGTTCTTCAGCAACCCGACTGGCTTCCAATAACCGCTTTCTTTCTATGCCGCTGATACTGGATAGACGGTCTGTTGCCTGTATCTGGGTTTCACCTAAAGGTCGGTAATTCAGACGCTCTAACACGACGCGCACCAGTTCTTCACGGCGATCTGGATCGTTGATGAATTTATGCGCTGGTGTGGTAGCAGCCAGTTCGGTCACTGCTAAATCCAGCACCTTGATTAATTCGCGCTTTTCAATCCTGGCTGAAATAAACCAATCATCAGACAGCAACCATACTGCAATCATGACCAAGGCAAGTCTATTGCGATCGGCATTTATAGTCGAACCTTGGAATCGTTCCAAAGTGGTAAGTAGAGCTCTCGCGCCATGAAGGTTCAACATGTCGTTGACAAGTGCAGCGACATGCACGGTTCCAACATTGTCGATGCGAGGTTCTTCCAAAAACTCAAGTGGCGTTTCCGCTAAGCGACGGGTCAGAATCTCGATTGAGGGGCCTATTTTTTCCATGGGTCAGCTAGCAAATTTGGCAGATACCTGGGTTGATGGGCAATCCTGACAGGCAGTGTGATTTCTAATTATTTGTGCCTTCGAAAATACGCGTGGTAAGCTTTCTAGATCATCGACATTGGTAATGTCTGAGATCGGTATGCCAAATTCTGAAGAAGTAAAATTACATGGCGATACTCGACCCCGTTCGTCAATAAATAAGAATTTTTTGCCAGGGTCGCAATTTGTGATTGCCAGCTTTTGGTTCCGCGAGCTCGCTTCGATCCGCTCAAGATAAGGAGTGCTTCCGCACAAGCGAACACCGCGCAACGCCATCCTTTTTTGTAACGATGGAATCATGGAGATTAGAGAAAGCGCATCACTCTCCGATAATCGGTGCATAGGGAAAAATTCTGGACGGTCACGTCCACCGAGTTGATTGAATGTAATTTCGTCAAAGCCCCAATCTGCGAGAGCATCGCATAGTGCTTCGAACTGGGACAAATTATCATGCATTAGTACCACATTCGCTCTCAGCAGCAACGGTGAACGGACATCGTCACGCTCTTTAGACAATGCTTTGATGGCAGTTTCTAGTCGCCCCCAGCCGTTTGGCCAATTGCGCACACTATTATGAAATTCAGCTAGTCCATCGACACTCACGGTCAACTCAGTAAGGTTTGCAAGTACCTCAGATCGCACCCGTGCCAAATGCAGCGTACTGCCATTAGTCGTCGTACTACATGCGATACCGTATGTTTCTCGCAAAAACTGCGACACTCGGAATAATGGTTCCCATAACATCGGTTCGCCGCCGATCCAACTCAACAATACTTTGTCGCCACTAGCCTTTTGGTAATCGCCCAAAATTCCAGAAAAATTTTCGACCAACTCCGCTTCGACTTCATGACGCTCAAATGGCAAACGTCGGTCATATGCGCAGAAATCGCACGCAAGATTGCAGTGCTCAATGATACGCCAGACAACGATCACAGTTCCGTTCCTTTTCTCGCTGTACTCAAACCACCATAATGACGATGACTGAAGGCGCGAGCAAATTCTACTAGCTCTTTAAACTGGGAAACAGCATGAATTTCCCAACCTTGATCGCGACGCGCACGTCTTAGGTCTGCATAGACGTTTTGTAGCCAAGCCGCAGAGTCGTTGGTCTCCCAGTCAGAAGCCAGATTTAATGCCATGGTCCCGCCGGCATCACCAAACGCGAGCGCACGCGCTGACACATCCCATCCACTATTGCCTTTTTCATCGTCCTCAAACATGGTGGTAATGCCGTCGTCGGAGATCATCAAAATATGTGTCGGATACTTTCGACGTTTAGTGAATGTTTCCCGTAACTGATGGATTGGAAAAGCAGTTGCACCGCCATAAAACCCAGTGAGAACACGCAGTATCTTGTCATCGTCGCGCACAAATCCTTGCGTTTGCATATGCTGGTTCTTTCCGCTCCAGAGCGTCACTTGCACGCTCGAGCCCGCCCGTAGCGCTGATAGCGCAATAATGGCACCCGCAAGCGCAAGATATGAAATCTGTCGTTGAGGATTTGGCATTGAACCTGAACTATCAACATACATGTCGAGGTCAACGGGTGTACGGTCACGGATAGTTCCGGGTTCTTGCCCGTACATTCGACGCACTGTGGTTAGGCCCGGGATTGGGCGAGGACTTTGCATGACGCTTTGCAGCCAATCGATTTCATCTAAAGGATCGCCGATTTCCCATGGTTCGAGACCTTCCATTTGCGGCTCGGGCGATGCGGGCGTCAATTGAGTGGGGAAGGGGATTAAATGAGGAAGGGCGCGTTCGCGGTAGTAGCGCACGGCGATATCATGGTCGGTCAGAACAATACCAGCCGCTTTAAGAATCTCGCCATATTCATATGGTTCACGTGCTTGACCTTTGGACTGCGACGATGATCTAGCTACGGAATCATTTATTCCTGTTAAGTCCATTTCGTCTGAGCCAGAAATGCGCTGATCGTTCACCGGATGGATTGCGCCATCGATCTCATTATCTTCAATTTCTTGGGCGCCATAGGGCTCGCATCCAATAGCTGCATCTTTAGTATCTTGAAGATACTGCATAGCTTTCTGCGACTCACTATCTTTAACAACATAAGGTAACAGTAACGTGGCGAACTTACCTGCGCCATTCATCCAGTCACCCGAATACACACGGATCAGCCGAGCACCCAACCACGCATCGGTGTCCAAGTTATCATCATCGCTGTTGCCGCTGAGGTCGCCCTTATCTAGTTTCCATAAGTGCTCATAGATACGCATGTAAAGCGTCCAAAGACTGGCCTGTTTGCTTGCTTCTGAGCTGCCATTGGTGGTTTTATCTAATAAGCGATAAATATCCGCCATGCGCAGACTGGCCTGACGTTGCAGCCGATCATTTATAAATAGGTCTGTATAGAGATTAGCGATCATAGGAGCATGATGCTCCAGTGTTGGCAATGCACGTCGCATACGTGCAAGCAAACGAAATTGATCCGTTGCACTACTTGGTGCCAACACATGATGCCCTATTTCATGTGCCAGAATTTCTACTGCGTAGTCCTCTAGGCCAATATTGCAGATCGTCTCCAGATCGACCACTACACTTTGATCTACAAGACGAATCATCGCGAAGCTTCCGGTTAGTCCCTCTTTCGCCGCTTCAAGTTTACTTTCGCACAACCGCGCATCACGCAGCCGCGTGAACTTACTCCATTTTTCTATTGCCTGCGGCCATGCATCGCGCCAGCGATCGATCAAAGTTGGCGTAGTATTTGTAATTGACGGAGTGATGCTCATTGCAGTGAAATCAATCGAATTTCATGAGTAAATGGAGACGTTACTGCAACTGTGTGCGTGTTGCATGTCGCCGTTATATAGTTGGCGGGCAGATCAACATCGAATTGATGTTTGCCGATTGTGATAATTGTTCCTTTAAGCGTTATCGCATTCGGAAATTTATGAGTCTTCGCGTATTCAAATTCCTCTTGTGTTGCAGCGTGCAGCACTGCCCCGAAACAGTCCGCAATTAGAAAGCTGTAACGGGTGCCGCTCTTGACAAAGAAACCTTCGGGGCAGGCACGAACTTCGGGTGGCTCGATAAATTCTCCACCAAAGCCGGTAAATGTTCCGATTTGAATGCAGATTGGCTTGGGGTTTGATTGCACCTGATCCGGTATCCACCATGGATTATCCAATAGTTTAGTACGAACTGTCGGCCAAGGTGTTTCTGCCGTTGTGCCGAATGCTGCAAGTGCCAACGTTTGCGGTAGCTGTTCAGCGGCATGAATTGCACCAAAACGAAAGTGTGCTGCGCCTGCGCGCCATGCAAGAATCTGGCCGAGTGCCTGTAGCTGCGTCAATGATTCTACTTGTGTTGCTAGTTTCTTCATCTCTCGCAGCCACTGATCAGGCCGTGTGTTGTGGATTCTTCCAAGATTCACTGCCGCATTACTGAGCGTACCAATTACCTCCACCGGATTCTTGGCCACGAGTTTGGCATACGCCGGGATTAATTCCGCCCACACCTTATTCAACAGGTTATCGCGAGCCTTTGGGCCTGATAAAGACAGTCCAACCAACTCCAGAGCAATATCAAAGGCGACGAGTGCAGTGGAAGCGACACGCTCCGGTACTGCCAAATAGACGGCGTGCACTACTGGATCGACGCCACTTTGCATAAAATCTGCAAATTCGCTAGCATCGAACATAGGATAACGGCGACGTGCCTCAGTCACCCGCTGATTGAATTGCGGCCGACCAGCCGCAAGTACTTTTGCAAACGCTTCCGAAATCGCCATTATTGGGAACGCACCCAAGCGAGATAATTGGTGTAACGTTGATGCAAATATTTGAGTTTTAGCAAATCATCATACAAGTGACCATATAACTTACGACCCTTAACTCTATCCGCAACCAATTTTTCAATTTCCGACAAGCGTGAAATAGTCTCACGTTCGCTAACACCATCCAGACCTTTGGCGAATTCTTTACCAAGTTCTCCCACAGGATCGTTTCGATCAAGGTCGAGTCGGTTAAATTCTTCGTTCGACAAATCGAACAAACGACGCAGCCAACTCAAGCGATCGGTGCGGTAGGGTGCATTTTCAGGTAATGCAAAAAATGGTGCATCAAGATCGGGCTGCAATTTATCTTGCAAGACAAAAGGTAGCACTTGTCGCACGTCTTCTAGATCAACTGTCTGGTTGCCACGGAAATAAGCCAATGCCTTGGAGTACACCAATAAAGTCATGAGATTGCGCACTGAAAGGCCGTTGCGTGTTTGACAACCAAGATCTTTCAGCCTATCTCGACCATTGTCGGCCGCGACGATTTGTGACCAGTCAATGCCTGATAGGCGTGCCGTATCTTTGGTCATATATTCAAATTGGCCGCCGGCGGTTTCAAACAGTTCGAATTGGCTGGTAAAGAACTCCAGCCTTCTGCGTACTGCTTCCGGTACCTCAATTTGTCGTATTTCGTCGCCCATACGGTCGACTTCATTTTCAGTAAAAATAATTTCACGCGGCACCAGTTCTTCTGGACGTAGATTCTCTTCAATACGCACTAACAAATCATTCAGAAATCGCGGGTTGAATGACAACGCTTGAACGATGACATCGATTCGGTCCCGTAGGGCTTCGATCACCTGATAAGTACCACCACCTTGATCGTCGTTGGCGGTCAAATACCATGCTGACTCAGGACATTCATGAACGTGGTTCAACACTTCTGCATAGTTGTCTGCCATGACAGTCAGGAGCGCACTTTGGGTACGTGTTGGAATACGGTTGTATTCGTCAATGATCTTGACTCGTTGTGACAGCCAAGCACGCCAAGCGATGCGAATGTCGTCCATGCTTTGAGCATTCACCAGATCCGCAGGCAGTGGATTACCTAACAAATCAGCAATTGTCATTTGTGGGTGACCATGTTGCATGGATCGTTTGACGTCGCGGATCGAAATACCTGACAGCACGCCCATTAAAATTGCGCTTGCGGTCTTGCCCCGACCAGGACCTCCAACAAACAAGCATTTCTTGCGTGTTGCAAATGTCAGTAATGGCAAGAGAATATAGCTGGAATAGCTCTGGTCAGAAGGCAAGGTCAGCGTACGCTTGCTATCACCAACCACATATGACTGAGCTGCTCCATCGTTATACTCAATGTCATAATGAGGACTGATGATCGCATTATTTACAATCCAAAAGTACGCTTGACGTAGTTTTTCATCGAGAGCTTGATCCGGTTGATCAACAGCAACACCTGTTTGGATCGGACCTTGATATAAATCTGCGACGTCAAACTGGCGCGATTTTGGCGCGGTCTTAGGATTAGTGGGAGCTTGTGAAACACGGTTGAAAATATTGAAGTATGCCATTGTAAATCTAAATATTGAATCTTGTTATTTGATTGATGTATTAGCGTTGAACATTCGCAGAGAATTAGAACCTCATAAATCTGCACGTAATCCGCGAATCTCGTACTGCATTTAGAGTAATTTGAAAATCAACTTTTGCAACCTAGTGGTCAATTATACGGAATTGAGCTAGTTTTTGACACAGCGCATTTCAGCATAAATTGATAGGAAAGTGCCATTGAGAAAACTGATTAACTGAATCAATGTTTATATGGGAAAGCAACTGGGAAACAATCTCTATATATTCGCATAATTTATCTTATGTCAAATTAAGAATCTTAGTATTTACCAGCCTTATACAATAATGATTTACCCTTCAAGCCAATACCCAAAATCACGCTGACCTCCATCTTACAAAGAACAAACAACGATACGGAAATGAGCTTCCCCCGAAATTTAGTTCCCCAAAGGTGACGTAAAATAAACGTAACTTTGGAAAGACAAATGATGAACAGGATACCAAAAAAAGCTTACACGACCGAGTTTAAAGAACTGGCCGTTAAACGTGTTTCAGATGG
>CANHZI010000153.1 GCA_947464955.1 Oxalobacteraceae bacterium | reverse complement strand
ATCAGGGAACGCAATGCTTGAGCACGATGAGAGATCCCATTTTTTTCCTCTGCGCTGAGTTGCGCCACAGTCTTGCCAAATTGAGGCAGGTAAAAATGGGGATCATAGCCAAAGCCAGCATCACCACATGGCTCATCAACGATTTCCCCCACCCACTGACCGTCTGCAATAATGGGCTGCGGATCATTTTCAGAGCGGACAAAAACTAGAACGCAATAGTAATAGGCTGACTTGTCAGTATAGTTTTTGAGATCACTCACCAATTTCTGATTATTACTGGAATCCGATTTCGGCTCGCCTGCAAAGCGTGCGGACAAAACTCCCGGGGCGCCGCCGAGTGCGTTGACACAAATGCCTGAATCGTCGGCTAAGGCAGGTAGGCCGGTAATTCGGGCTGCATGCCTTGCTTTAGTTAAGGCGTTTTCAACGAACGTAAAATAGGGCTCTGGCGCATCTGGCACCGAGAACTCAGCTTGCGAATGAACCTCGAACCCTAAAGGCGCCAACATTTGATAGAACTCTTTAAGCTTGCCTTGATTGTTTGACGCCAGTACTATTTTCTTCGACATCATTGAATCCCAAGCACTTGCTTCTGCTGACGAATGATTTGAGCAATACCATCTTGCGCGAGATCCAACAAGCTATTGAGGGTCGTTCGATCAAATGCATGGCCCTCTGCAGTTCCTTGTACCTCAATGAAATGACCTTGATCTTCCATTACAACATTCATATCGGTGTCGCAGTCGGAATCCTCCACATAGTCAAGATCGAGCACTGGCATACCTTTGTACACGCCGACAGAAATTGCGGCCACAAATTGTTTGACTGGGATCGTGCTAATCACGCCAGACTCCACCATTTTTGAGAATGCATCATACGCTGCAACCATTGCGCCAGAAATTGACGCTGTTCGAGTTCCACCATCGGCTTGAATCACATCGCAATCGATATGCAAAGTACGCTCACCAAAAGCCTCCAAATCGAAGGCTGCACGCAAAGACCGTCCGATCAAACGTTGAATCTCTTGGGTGCGCCCAGATTGTTTGCCTTTCGCAGCTTCCCGATCCATACGAGTATGGGTTGAACGAGGCAACATGCCGTACTCGGCAGTCAACCACCCCTGCCCTTTCCCTTTGAGAAAACCGGGAACTTTTTCTTCAATGCTAGCCGTACAAATCACTTTCGTACCGCCAAATTCGACCAATACCGAACCCTCGGCATGCTGAGTGAAATGGCGGGTAAAACGAACGTCACGCAAGGCATTGGCTGCGCGACCACTGGGGCGTTGAACAATAGACATTTTGTTTGAATTCTAGATAGGTTATTTATCGTTTTTATTCGTCAGACGCGTCGAATTATGAATCGCGTTACGAATCTCATCGATCGCTTTTTCGATTTCCTCATCGTTAAAGAGATCGGCTTCAGCATTCTCATCATCCACATCAACAGGTATTTGTATCGTTGTTGCGATTGAGCCGATAGGCAAGGTATTAGTTGATATGATGGAAGAGTTCTCAAGAATATCGTTCCCTTCCCACATCATTGCTAATGCGGTCGCATTATCACCTTGGCGACCAGCGATTTCTACCGCAGTTCGTACCAATTCAGGAATTGCACGAACGATCGTTTGTTCGTGTAATCGTTGCGCTAAAAGATGGTCGGGAAGCACTCCCCATAACCCGTCAGAACACAATAAAATCAAATCGCCTGCCTGCAGTGAAGCCCGACGCGAAAGTTCAACGATCGGAGCGTGCGGCGCGCCCAAGCAATTAAACAACTTATTGCGATCTGGATGTGTGTTTCGTTCAGAAGGATCAATCTTACCCTGATCGATTAGCGTTTCAAGACGAGAGTGGTCTTTCGTACGCAATAAGATTTGTCCATCACGCATCCAATACAAACGTGAATCACCGCAATGTGCCCAATACGCATTTCCATTCTGAATCAAGCAAGCGACGATCGTTGTGCGTGGTGTTTCTGGAAGATTTTTTAATTGGCGAAAACGATGGATTTCGTTGTGGGCAGCCAGGAAACCTTTTTCGAGAAAGCGCTCAGGCTTGTCGATCATTGGATGCGCCTGCTTCTGAAACAAACTACCTATAGTTTGCATGGCGATAGTCGCTGCCATTTCGCCCATGATATGGCCGCCCATTCCATCGGCTAAGAGAAGTAAGATCGCGTCACGGGTAAAACTGTAGCCCATGCGATCTTGATTAACTTTACGACCGCCGATGTGGCTTTCTTGATAGACTGAAAAACGCATGAATTGAGTTCTTAAAAACGTCTCTCGTTGTTCTTATGATGGCAAGCAACGACAGACTTTGTTTTAGATAGTGTCTTCTTGAATTGTTGTGAAATCTTTTTCGTCCGCATCTTTCCCATTGCGACCGAATAAACTAGCTAATTTCACTTTAGTGCGTTCCATAAAAGTTAATTCACGCTGTGGAGGCGATTTCACCGAAAGTGCCTTTTGCAATGCAAATACACTCTGCGGACGTTCCAGAGGATCCAATTTCAGACACATACGCACTACATCAATCAACTCGGCAGAATAAGTGCCTTCGAGCTTTTTATAATGTGCTTCCATTTTATCGTTCGTCTTACGCTGGTCTGCCGGCTGCGGCGGTGCCCCGACCATGCAAGCAAACATCGATGCGCCTATGCTGTAAATGTCGGTCCACGGACCTAAATTACTGTTTTTGACATACAGCTCTGGCGCAGCAAAACCCGGCGTATACATCGGATAAAGTTTGGGCATGTCCGTCTTGAGCGTCTGGCGAGCAGCACCAAAATCGAGCAGGATCGGGGTACCATCCATGCGCAAATAAATATTGGCGGGCTTTAAGTCCAAGTGTAAAAGTTTATTCGTATGAACTTCTCGCAAACCGTTCATTACCATATTGAACATCTTGCGGATAAATCGTTCAGAGACGAGTGGTTTTTCGCCTTTATCGCGACGACGTAAAATATGCTCTTGTAGCGAACGTCCAGATTCATACGCCATCACCATGTAAACGGTTTCGTTCGCACGGAAAAAATTGATAACGCTCACGACATTTGGATGCGCGATTCGCGCTAGTGCGCGCCCTTCTTCAAAAAAGCATTTCAAACCAATACGATACACGGGGAAGTTTTCAGCAGAAATTGCAGGCACCAACTCACCGACCTGGCGCAATGCTAAAGAACTAGGCAAGTACTCTTTAATCGCAACAGCATTCCCATCTTCATCAGTGGCGAGGTAAACAATACTAAAGCCACCAGAGGCAATTTTCTTTACAATACGGTATCCGGCGATTTCTAGGCCGTCCGGCAATGGTGCGTTATTTTGTGCTGCCATATCAAATTTGGTCCTACGATGGTAAATTGCGAATATGCTGATCGGGTATTCTAAACATTGTACAGTGTCGACTTTAGGTCTATGAACAATGATTGGCAAATAAATGCTTAATCATAAAACAATTCGCATTATCGCAACATGAAACAAAGGAAAACAATTGAGCATCTTTAGCATGACTGGTTATGCAACCAGCACAAAAGAAACCGACGCTGGCACAATAACGATAGAAATCAAGAGTGTCAATTCACGTTTTCTCGACCTCCAGTTTCGCATCAATGATGAGTTCCGTTCAATTGAACCACTCTTTCGCGATGCAATCAGCAAACGCATTACTCGCGGCAAGGTAGAGTGTCGTTTCAGTTTTGGCAAAAAAAATAATGATGGCCAGCAGAAAGCTTTGAATGCACCACTGCTCGACCAACTAAACCAATTCCAGCACGAGTTAAGACAACGATTTCCTAGCGCCAAAGAATTGAGCATCAGTGACCTTTTACGCTGGCCTGGTGTCATTGAGGAATCAGAAATCAATTCAGATAACTTGCAAGAAAACATACAATCTGGGATTGATGCAACACTCAATGCCTTTGTAAGCAGCCGCGAGCGTGAAGGTGCTGCATTGGCACTGGTATTATTGAAATGCGTAGATGAAATGGAAGCAATCGTTGCGCGCATCACTCCCTTATTGCCGACTGTATTGCAGCAATTTCAACAAAAGGCAATCAACCGCTTAGAGGAAGCACTTGGACTAGCGCTCAACAAAGCCGATGGCGCCGCACCGACCATCTCGCGCGACGAGGTGCTCGACCGGATCCGTCAAGAAGTGACGATGTACGGCATACGTATCGACGTTAATGAAGAGCTAGCGCGCCTCTCTGGACATCTCAAGGAAACTCGAGAGATCCTCAAAAAAGGTGGTCAAGTCGGCAAACGCCTCGACTTTATGATGCAAGAATTGAATCGCGAAGCCAATACTTTGGGTTCAAAAGCAGCTCTCAAAGAACTTGCAGATGCCTCGATGGAATTGAAATTATTAATCGAACAAATGCGTGAGCAAGTACAAAATCTCGAATAAATCTCAAATAGAAACCAGTACGACATAAATTTTTTACGTTTTTAGCACAGCCCATGACAGCAAAAAACTCTACTTCCGGCAGCCTTTTTATGGTGTCCGCACCGTCTGGCGCGGGTAAATCCTCTTTAGTTAACGGACTACTTAAATTAGAACCTAGTCTCAAACTATCGATCTCTTTCACCACGCGTCCACCTCGACCAGGCGAAGAAAATGGGCGCGAATACCACTTCGTCACTGCCGATGATTTTTTAACACGCAAAAATCGCGGAGAGTTTCTCGAATTTGCAGAGGTCCACGGCAATTACTATGGCACTTCCAAAATCTTGATCCAAGAAGCCATGAAGGCAGGCACTGATATTCTGCTCGAGATTGACTGGCAAGGCGCTCAGCAAGTGAAGAAACAATTTCCCAATGTTGCCAGCATCTTCATTTTGCCTCCCTCGATAGAAGTGCTAGAAGAACGCCTAAATAAACGCGGACAAGACTCTCAAGAGGTAATTTCACGCCGAATTTTGGCTGCGGGTGGCGAAATGGCGCACGCTCCGGACTTCGAATATGTTATTATCAACCAAGATTTTGAATTAGCTTTATCAGAATTGAGTGCCATTGTGAAAGCTACCCGTTGCCGCACAAGTCAGCAAACGGTTCGCAATGCGGCGCTTTTTGCTCAATTGGGCATACAAATCAATCATTAAGTAAGAAGGAAACACCATGGCACGTATCACCGTTGAAGACTCTCTCAAACAAATTCCAAATCGCTTCCAATTGACTTTGTGCGCTACTTATCGCGCGCGTCAATTATTGCAAGGTCACACACCAAAAGTCGAAGCGAAAAACAAGCCAACAGTCGTTGCCTTGCGCGAAATCGCTGAAGGTAAAGTTGGTATTGAAATGTTGAAAAAAGTCCCATTCTAATTTCGAATCGCGACATACCGTGAAACGGCTGGGGACACAGGGAAACATCAAGTATGAATTTGCAAGCCGACAAATTACCCTCCCCCACCGTATCTGATTCTGCAGAAGCAACCGTCTCATCCTCCAAAAAGCGTCGTAATCCCCCACCACCGAGCCCAACTGCTGTGGTGCACGCCCCTATCGTGGCATCGATTACAGACCTAACCAATCGATTATCAGAATACTTATCTCCTGCTGACTTAAAGCAGGTCAAAGAGGCCTATCGTTTTTCCGATGAAATGCATTTAGGGCAAGTGCGCAAATCGGGGGAACCATATATCTCCCACCCGATCGCTGTCGCCGAAATTTGTGCTGAATGGAAGCTTGATGTGCAAGCCATCATGGCCGCTTTGCTGCATGATGTGATGGAAGATCAAGACGTCAAAAAAGAAGAATTAATTGAACGTTTTGGCGCTCCGGTCGCCGCATTGGTTGATGGACTTTCAAAATTAGAAAAGATCGAGTTCCAAAGCCATATCGAAGCACAGGCGGAAAATTTCCGAAAAATGCTATTGGCCATGGCGCGCGATGTACGCGTTATTTTAGTAAAACTTGCTGACCGCCTACACAATATGCGTACGCTCGGTGTGATGTCGCCGGAAAAGCAACGACGCATCGCGAGTGAAACTATGGAAGTTTATGTGCCGATCGCGCATCGCCTTGGCTTGAACAACATTTACCGCGAACTACAAGATCTATCATTTGCCCACATTTATCCGATGCGATATCGGACCCTTGCAAAGGCAATTAAAGCGGCGCGCGGCAATCGTCGCGAAGTCGTCAACAAGATCATGGCGGCAGTCAAATCCACCTTGGCTGAAGCAGGCTTGGAAGCGCAAGTCGATGGTCGTGAAAAGACACTGTACGGCATCTACTGCAAGATGCGTGATAAGCAACTGAGCTTTTCTCAAGTGCTCGACATTTATGGCTTTCGCATCGTTGTCGATAACTTCAAGAATAGTTATTTTGCACTGGGCACACTGCATGCGCTGTATAAGCCCATGCCTGGCAAATTTAAAGACTATATTGCGATTCCAAAATCAAACGGTTATCAGTCGCTACATACCACCCTAATCGGTCCGTACGGGACTCCAGTGGAATTTCAAATTCGCACAACAGAGATGCACCGCGTGGCCGAGTCTGGCGTCGCTGCGCATTGGCTATACAAGAATGAGGCGGGCACGCTAACAGACTTACAGCAACGCACACACGCATGGCTACAGTCATTACTTGATATCCAAAAACAAACCGGCGATTCTGCTGAATTCTTGGAACACGTCAAAGTCGATCTCTTCCCCGATTCAGTGTATGTGTTCACACCAAAATCAAAAATCTTCGCTTTGCCGCGCGGAGCGACAGCGCTCGATTTCGCCTATAACATTCACACTGACATCGGTGATCAAGCGATTGCAACTCGCATTAATAATGAACCGGTGCCGCTTCGTACTGAATTAAAAAATGGCGACATTATCGAAATTATTACGTCGCCCAATTCACGCCCGACACCAAACTGGCTTACTTACGTTCGAACGGGTAAAGCGCGCTCTGCGATTCGCCATTACTTGCGCACGATTAATCTCAATGAATCTACTGAGTTGGGCAAACAATTGTTGGCCCAAGCACTCGTCTCTTTACATCTGAATCCTGAGCTTCCAGATAGTTTGGTCGATAAATTACTCAACGAGTCGAGCGCCAACTCCTTAGAAGAGCTACACACCGACATCGGTATTGGTAAGCGCATGGCGGCATTAGTAGCGCGCCATATCCTTGATCTCGTTGAAAATGATTCACCATCGATCCCGTTCCAACACATGGGCGATGAGAAAATTAGCAAGCCCGATCCCGTCATGATCTACGGTAGTGAAGGCGTCTCGGTTCAACTTTCGCCTTGTTGTTTGCCGATACCTGGCGATGATATCGTCGGCCAATTGAAACGTGATCAAGGCCTCATCGTGCACACGGCAGACTGCAAAAACGCCAAGCGCATGCAGGTAAAAGAACCAGATCGTTGGATCGACGTCACTTGGGGTGAAGATATTAATCGCCGCTTTGATTGTCGCATCTCTGTACTAGTCAATAACGAACGCGGGGCATTAGCGCGCATCGCTGCAGAGATAGGTGAAGCTGACGCCAATATCAGTCACGTCAATATGGAAGATGGCGAATCTAAGGATATGACCAAAATCCACTTCACGATTCAAATTGATGATCGAGTCCATCTTGCGAAAATCATTCGCAATGTCAAACACCTCAATGGTGTGAGCAAGATTCGTCGCGAATACTCAAATTAAACGATAGCTTGCTTGCGATAGCGCCCAAACTTATTTCGGCGCTGGATATTCAACCTCCAAAATCGTTAGCTCTTTCGCCCCTTCAGGTGTATTTAGTACAACGGCATCGCCTACCCTCGCCTTTGTGATAGCCCGCGCAACGGGGGAAATCCAGCTGATTAAGCCATTGAGCGGATCAAACTCATCAACACCAACGATGCGCACCTTCTTAACCTCGCCATCCTCATCCTCAAATTCAACAGTGGCACCAAAGAAAACTTGGTCAGATCCATAATGCACACTGGGATCAACAATTTCAGCCAAATCCAAGCGTTTGGTTAAGAATCGAATGCGACGGTCAATTTCTCGCAAACGACGTTTACCGTAGATGTAGTCACCATTTTCCGACCTGTCACCATTCGACGCCGCCCAAGAAACGATACGCACCACCTCAGGCCGTTCGTTGTCGATCAAGTTCAACAACTCTGTTTTCATACGATGATGCCCTTCAGGCGTCAAATAGTTCTTTACACCTGCTGGAATCGGTGGCGCACCGAACTCATCATCGTCATCAGTATCTGTTTCCTTGACAAAGGCTTTGCTCATATTCAACCAATTACTTTCTGCGTTAGTCTGACATCATGCCGCATTTTAGCGTATCCAATCTGCAACCCCTATAAACAAAAAACAATATTTCCACAAACACACTTTATTTCCTGAATGCATCATGCAATAATAAACTGACCGTGTTTGAATCGATGTGATGAATCGCATCGCAGCATTTCGTCGTTTGTTGGCCTCAAGTCCAACCAGCGTGATGGTGCTTGCGTTCCCTCTATTGTCGAGTAAGCTAGGATTCAACAAGGCGTTAGATTGCAAACTGGAATAGGAAAAGGCATGGCCGAAACTGCGAGCACTAAACTGATCATCGTCGACGCCCATCCTGTGGTTCGGGCCGGTATTCGCTTTATCACCGCATCCGACTCCAGTATTCAAGTGGTTGGCGAAGCAAATAGTGGCCAAGAAGCGATTAAGCTAGCTCGCCAAGTTCAAGCAAACATGATGTTGATTGAGATAGCGCTCAATGACAGAAACGGTGTCGATGTCTTGAAACAAATTAAACGAGAGTTTCCTCAAATGGGGATACTCGTATTTTCCTCGCACAGGGAAGATCAATACGCCATCCGTTCCTTAAAGGCAGGAGCAGCAGGCTTTCTCAATAAAGCCAGTTCCGAGTTTGAAATCCTGCACGCAATACACCAGGTATCTTCGGGCCTTAAATTTATCAGCCCCGAATTAGCGCAAGAAATGGCGAACAACCTCAATCAAGAGCATGAGGGCGAGCCACATAAGACACTGTCTGATCGCGAATACCAAACCATGATCATGATTGCTTCCGGCAAAAGCGTCAGTGATATTGCTAAAGAGCTCTCACTTTCTGTGAAAACGATCAGTGAGTATCGATCTAGAATTTTGATCAAGATGCGATTACGACACAATGCCGAACTTACCCACTATGCGATTAAGAATCAACTGGTAGAATAAACCGCTTGTGTTGCTAGAAGCTGGTTATACCCGTTAAAGACTACACGTTGAAAGATCGCCATGGCCGAGAAACCAAGTTCCGCTCCGCTAAAAAATCCAACCGATATTGCGCGGGAGACCTTTAAGCGTCTAGCGATCGAACGGATTGCCCCAACCCCAGATGCATACCGCAAACTTTATCTCGAAATTTCGGGAGTTGAAGAACAAGCCGAGCCTGTGAAGGTTGAAGTCCCTCAACCACGATCAATTGACGACATTTTGCCTTCTGAAGCGGAGAGTATCCTTAGTAGCTTCGCGCGTAGTTTGCAAAAATCTAGTGGTGAGCTAGCTGACTTCGGGCATCGATTCTTACGCGCGGTGAAAGCGCAAAACTGGGAGGATTACGGTAAAGGTCTCAATGAACTTGCCAGCAAGGTCACCACCAAGAGTTCTAGCAACTCAATCAGTCTAGTTGACGATATTCCCGCTACGGTAAATGCACTGCCGAAGAAAATATCACTAATCGATGACGAACCAACAGAAGACCAACGCCCTGCCATTCTGAAAGACCTTCTGTTTCGTACATTAACAATGGCGGTTTCTTCGCTCCTAAAATCCACTCCTGCTTTGGCAAGCGAATCTGAAGCGATCGGTGATGCGGTAAAAAATGCGAGGAGCGAGGCAGAACTCAATACCATCTCAAGCCGCCTCAAACAACTTTGCTTTCAGATTGAACTCAAGAGTGGCGATACAGCCGAACAACAAGAACTCTTGCTACGACTGTTCTCACTGTTGCTTGAAAACGTAAGAGAATTGCTCGACGACGATAACTGGCTGCGAGGCCAGATTGAAGTGGTTCAAAACCTGATTGCTGGGCCCATCGACCATCGCGCCCTTCAAGAAGCTACCCGCAGTTTGAAAGACGTCATCTACAAGCAAGGTGCACTAAAGCATAGCTTGGCCGAATCGAAAACTTCGGTCAAAAACATGATGGCGGCATTCATCGATCGTCTTGACGTGATGACTCACACCACCGAGAACTATCAGCACAAGATTGATGATTATTCACACCAAATCAGCAAAACACGCGATGCCGCACAATTAGAAAAAATTATCAGCGCCATCCTCGATGAGACTCAGGCTGTACAGTCTGAAACCAGCCGTTCTCAGGCCATCATGCTAGCGGCACAAAAGGAAGTCAAAGAAGCAGAAATTCGCATCAAGGAACTCGAAGACAAGCTCACACAAATGAGTGAACTCGTACGTGAAGATCAGCTCACTGGCAGCTTGAATCGTCGTGGTTTAGACGACGTGTTTGAACGAGAAGCGGATCGCGCTGATAGACGCGGCACCCCAATGTGCGCAGCCATGCTCGACCTCGACAATTTCAAGAAACTCAACGACACCCATGGCCACGCTGCTGGCGACGAAGCACTGATCCACGTGGTTCGCATCGTCAAGCAAACCCTACGCTCGATTGACGTCATTGCGCGTTACGGCGGAGAAGAGTTCCTGATCGTCATGCCAGAAACCACACTTGAAGAGGCAGCCCGCGCCATGACAAGAGTGCAGCGTGAATTGACCACTCACTTCTTCACAGCGAATGATCAACGCCTATTCATTACTTTCAGCGCGGGCGTCGCGCTACGCGCCCCGCACGAGTCACAAGACTCTGT
>CANHZI010000152.1 GCA_947464955.1 Oxalobacteraceae bacterium | reverse complement strand
ACGCTTAATATTTAATCGATAAGGTTGTTGAGGTGATTGCATAGCAGCACATTACCACAGCTGTCTTTATTGGTCACGGAGGCATCTTTAATGCAAGTAATTATTATGCATTCTCGCTTGACGCAAGCCAAGTCGGTGACGCTGTCGTCCAAGCATTTGATTAGCTTTCTGTTAGTTTTCTTTGTCGTATCTGTTCTATGCGCAGTGGCATTAATGTCCTTAACAGCACGTCTTGCCGCCAATGATTCGAAGTTGGCCAAAGCCTTGATGCCGGAATCCTTGATGCCAGCTGGTGTCGCCACAGTCACCACCAATGATAAATATTTAAAAGAAAATTTAGCCGCGATGGCAGCAAAATTGGGGGAAATGCAAGCCCAATTGATTCGCTTGGATGCGCTCGGTGAGCGAGTGCAGGGTTTGGCTGGTGTTAAGCCCGAGGAATTTAATTTTAAAGAGCCGCCAGGTCGAGGCGGGGTTGAAGTTCCGATCACGAAACCGGATCTGAGTCTGAGTGAATTTCAACAATCATTGGATGTGATGGCACGAGATGTTGGTTATCGTTCTGACTACTTGAATGTGGTCGAATCTAAGTTGATGAGCTTTAAACTCCAAGCAAAACTATTGCCGACTGTAGCCCCGGTTAACGTCGGGTATAACGCATCGACCTTTGGCCGACGTATCGACCCATTTTCTGGCCGTACTGCCTTCCACGAAGGTCTTGATTTCTCTGCGCCGACCGGCACACCCATCGTTGCTGCTGCTGGTGGCGTAGTTATTGCAGCTGAATATCATCCAGAATTTGGCAATATGCTGGAAATTGATCATGGCGGCGACATGATGACACGGTATGCGCACGCCTCTCGACTTTATGCCAAGGTCGGGGATATCGTAAAACGTGGACAGCGTATTGCGGATATTGGCTCTACAGGACGTTCGACTGGGGCACATTTGCATTTTGAAGTACGTATCAAAGGCATTCCACAAAACCCCCATAAATTCTTGAACGCGGGTAACGATGCTGCGGATGTGTCAAAAATTGCGGCTTTAGTTAAATAAATATTTCTAATTAGTAATTTTCCACGCAGATCGCCGAAAAACACGCTCAAGCTAGCCTTGAAATTGTCTTTTTCGGCACCAAATCCACTCTGATCACTTCTGCCGCCTCCCATTTTTCCAGAAATGGGGTGGTGTCATGTTAAAATTAAAAGTTAGTCATATTTGCTGCGTTCAATTGAAGCAGTGTTTTAGAACCTTACTCATCACCAACACATAAGCATGTCATTCCTGACCAAAATATTCGGTAGTCGTAATCAACGGCTCTTGAAACAATATCAAAAAGTAGTGCGTGAAATTAACGCCTTAGAGCCAAAGTTGGAAGCACTGACTGATGAGCAACTAAAGGCTAAAACACCTGAGTTCAAGGAGCGTATCAGTAAAGGCGCGACTCTCGACTCGATCTTGCCCGAGGCGTTTGCTGTATGCCGCGAAGCAAGTAAGCGCGTGCTGAAAATGCGCCATTTCGACGTGCAGATGATGGGTGGCATGGCACTGCATTTTGGCAAAATCGCCGAAATGGGTACGGGTGAAGGTAAAACCCTGATGGCGACCTTACCAATTTATTTGAATGCCCTGTCTGGTAAGGGCGTACACGTGGTAACCGTCAATGACTATTTGGCGCAGCGCGATGCCGATCAAATGGGGCAACTGTATGGATGGTTGGGTTTGACGACGGGTGTTAACTTGTCTCAGCTCGAACATGATGCCAAACAGACTGCCTATGCGTCCGATATTACCTATGGCACCAATAATGAATTTGGTTTCGATTACCTACGTGACAATATGGTGTACGAGTCCAAAGACCGCGTGCAACGTTCACTTAACTTCGCTGTAGTCGATGAAGTCGACTCGATTTTGATCGACGAAGCACGTACGCCGTTGATCATTTCTGGCCAAGCAGAAAACCATACAGAACTTTATTACAAGATTAATGAAGTTCCGAAACTGTTGACCCTGCAAATCGGTGAAGAAACGCCCGATGGCAAAGGCGTAATTGAAGTACCAGGCGATTACACGAAAGATGAGAAGTCTCATCAAGTCTTGTTGACTGAAGCTGGTCATGACAAGGCAGAGCGCATCTTGACCCAAATGGGCTTGTTACCTGAAGGTGCATCGTTGTACGACGCTGCCAACATCTCCTTAGTGCATCACTTGTACGCTGCCTTGCGTGCTCATGCTTTGTACTTCAAAGACCAACACTATGTGGTGTTGAATGATGAAATCGTGATTGTTGACGAATTTACCGGTCGTATGATGACAGGTCGTCGTTGGTCAGATGGTTTGCATCAAGCGGTCGAGGCAAAAGAGGGTGTTCGTATTCAAAACGAAAACCAAACTTTGGCGTCGATCACTTTCCAAAATTATTTCCGTATGTATGCGCGCTTGTCCGGTATGACGGGTACTGCAGATACTGAAGCTTACGAATTCCAAGAAATTTATGGCTTGGAAACTGTCGTTATCCCACCAAACAAACCATCGCAACGTAAAGATCGCCAAGACCAAGTTTATAAGTCGGCTGAAGAGAAGTATGGCGCGATGCTGAAGGATATTCAGGATTGCTACGAACGTGGCCAGCCAGTGTTGGTAGGTACAACGTCAATCGAAAATTCTGAACTATTGTCCGGCATTTTGGATAAAGCGAAGTTGCCGCATAATGTTTTGAATGCGAAACAGCATGCGCGCGAAGCAGAAATTATTGCGCAAGCAGGTCGCCCTAAAGGTATTACGATCGCAACCAATATGGCAGGTCGCGGTACTGACATCGTATTGGGTGGTAACGTCGCCAAACAAGTGCAATTGATCGAAGAATCGACCACTTTGTCCGATGCTGAGAAACAAGCGCAAGCAAAACAATTGCGCGACGAATGGCAGTCTTTGCATGATCAAGTTGTGGCAGCAGGTGGTTTACACATCGTTGGTACCGAGCGCCACGAATCTCGTCGCGTCGATAATCAATTGCGTGGTCGTTCTGGCCGTCAAGGCGATCCAGGATCATCTCGTTTCTATTTGTCCTTGGATGATGCCTTGTTGCGTATTTTTGCCGGTGATCGCGTCCGTGCGATTATGGACCGTTTGAAAATGCCAGAAGGCGAGCCAATCGAAGCAGGTATTGTTAGTCGTTCGATTGAGTCAGCACAACGCAAGGTTGAAGCGCGTAACTTCGATATTCGTAAGCAGTTGCTTGAATATGATGACGTCGCGAATGATCAACGTAAAGTTATTTACCAACAGCGTAATGAGCTCCTAGAAGCACATGATATGTCAGAGATGATGGCATCTCTGCGTGATGGTATGTTCCACGATCTGGTGCGCATGTACGTACCGGAAGAATCAGTGGAAGAGCAATGGGACTTGAAAGCTCTGCAAACGCACTTGGCGGCAGAATGGGCGCTTGATATTGATTTAGTCAGCATGCTCGAGACGGATCAAAACTTAACAGATGCTGACATCGTTGAGCGTGTAGTCGCAGCAGCAAAAGCCAATTACGATGCAAAAGTAGATTTGGTTGGCAAAGAATCCTTCGCAGGTTTTGAGCGTAGCGTGATGTTGCAGAGTATCGATAGCCATTGGCGTGAACACTTGGCTGCTTTGGATCATTTACGTCAAGGTATTCATTTGCGCGGTTATGCTCAGAAGAATCCTAAGCAAGAATACAAACGCGAAGCCTTCGAGTTGTTTGGTCAAATGTTGGATATGATCAAAAATGAAGTGGTGCGTATCATCGTCACGGTTCGTATACAGTCTCGTGAAGAGATCGAAGCCGCGGAACAGCAATTGGCGCAATCACAGGTTGAAAACGTCCATTATCAGCACGCTGATTTCGATGCTAACGCTTCTCCTGAAGAGATGTTGGCGCCTAATCCTGTGGCTTCGGATGACTCGCAAGCTTATGTTGAGTCAGGTTGGAAAGTCGGACGTAATGATATGTGTCCTTGCGGCAGTGGTAAGAAATTCAAACAATGCCACGGCAAATTAGCTTAAATCTGCGAAGCGAGTAAATAAGGAAAAGCGGTGCGTGAAAGCGTACCGCTTTTTTTATGGCTCTTGTTCCAGAGCTTTGGCGAGTGTAGTTTTGAGTTTCTGCAGCTGAGTCTCAAGGGCTTCGAAGTCTTCTGCCAGGTATTCGTGAAAGACTTGACGACCGCCATTAACAACGACAGGGAAGGCGCTTGCGAAACTCTCTTCGCCTGCAGGTGTCAATTTGATCCAGAGCTGACGACGATCTTCGCCACGTTCGCGAAGGATTAAGCCTTTGGCCTCGAGACGGTCGAGCACACCCGTAAGAGTGCCCTTAGTAATTAATGTTTTATCGCCGAGTTCTTTGCATGTCATTCCAGGCGTGTTGCCTAGAGTGGCGATGATGTCGAATTGAGAATCTGTGAAGCCCATCGCGCGTACGCGTTTGGAAGATCCTTTTTCGAATAGCTGCATGCATTCTGAGAGGAGTCGGATGCTGCGCAAGTAACGTTTCTCTAACATGATGGGAAATGTTGAAGAGGTGGTCGAATCATTCAACCACCTCACTACTCTAATGAGCGAAGCGACTAGCTTAGATCAATCGAAATTGAATTAGTCGACCTTAACTGCTTCTACTTGAATTGCCAATTTCACTTCTGGCGCGAAACCATAAGCAATCGCATAGTTCAAGCCGAAGTCTGTGCGCTTGAATTCCGCGCTCGCATCGGCACCGCAGATTTCGCGTTTTGTCATTGCATCTTGGATGCATTTGAATTTGTTAATGGTCAAGTTTACAGGCTTAGTCACACCCAACATCGTCAACTCACCTTCGACCGCAACCAATTTGTCGCCGTCAAATTTGAGCGCAGTGCTCTTGTATTTGATTGTTGGGAATTGTTCTACATTGAACATGTCTTTGCTCTTCGCATGACCGTTCATTTTATCCATGCCAAAGTCGATCGAATCTGCTGCGATTTCAATATTGATAGAACCAGACTTCGCTGCACGATCTAAAGTCACAGTGCCGCTAGTTTTTGTGAACTTGCCGCGCCATAAAGAAATGCCTTTGTGATCAGCTTCGAAGCTAGGGTATGTGTGTGTCGGATCGATTTTGTAGGATTGTGCGAAACTTGGTGCAGCGATGGCAAACAAAGCAACAGCTACTAGACGAGATAATTTCATGGATAAACTCCTAAGTTAAAAAGCTTGCGAATGATGTTCGCAATAAAAAGGTTCTACTTCGTGGTGACTACTTTAAATTTAATAACAACTTCATCGGCGACCATACTGGTGTCTTTCCACTCGCCGTCGCCAATTCCGAATGCAAGGCGCTTAATCGGCAAACTGCCTTCGAATGACTGTTGTGCTCCTTCCGCTTTATAAGTTAGTGGGAAGCTAGTGGCGATGACTTTGCCCTTGATCGATAAATTTCCATTTACTTGAAGTTTGCCTGGTGCGATGAGCTTCATTGCAGTTGACGTAAAGCTTGCCTTGGGAAATTGTGCGGTATTGAACCATTCCTTTTTTTGGACTTCTTGGTTGTACTCGGGCGCAGGTAATTCAAGGCTGTTCATATCAATTTCAACCTGAGCTTTGGATTGCTCAATTTGTTTTTCGTTGAGATCGATGTTGATCAGGTAGCGTTTAAAGCTAGCCTGAACCGGCACCTCCATCTGCTTGAACGTGATCTGCAGACTACTTTTGGAACTATCTAGTTTGAGATTGCCGGCGAATACCAGATGACTGGTGAGGCACAATAAACCTGCGCAGCCAAGGCGTAGAAATTTTTTCATTTGTAAATTCATGTTCATTCCCTTAGTTTTTGCCTGGGAGCATACGCTCCAAGGTTCCATCTTTATCGATCAGTTTATGTTTGAGTGCTGCTGCAAAATGCATGGCGACCAAAATAGCCATGATTGTCGTCAAGACCTCATGAATTTCCTTAAATGTCTCTTTAAGCTCAGGCATGGGCGGAATAATCGCAGGTAATTGAATGATACCGAGATAGACCACTGGGAAGCCTGCGGCGTAGCTATACAGATAGCCAGAAATAGGTACGGCAAACATCAAGAAGTAAAGAAATACATGCGTGGCGCTCGCCAGATTCTTTTCCCAAGGCTTGAGAGATGCCTGATAAGCGGGTGCGCCCTTCCACAAACGCACCAAAAGTCGAATCGCAACCAATCCTAGTACCGTCACTCCTAACCACTTATGCCAAGCGTAGTACTGTAATTTGGCAGGGCTAATGCGCATCTCCGTCATCACTGTGCCTAAAGCGAATGCAGCGATGATCAGGATGGCGACTAGCCAATGCAGAAAAATGCTGAGACTTGAATATCTTTGCATACCAGAAGCTCCGAGGAAATTAGTTCGAACTAGAACTAATATAGCAAAAAAATCCAAGTTGTGCAGAATTTCTTCAAAAAGTGGTGTTGCTTTTTAGATCATCAAGAATCGCCTTTTCTCTCTAATCTTGCGAGCGAAGGTGCTATGAAAACAGCATATGAAAAATATCATTAAAAGTTAATTTTAAACAATATTTTTGAGTAATAAAATGAAAAAAAACAATCAAATTTGATTCCCGGCTCGATAATACCACTTTGATTTTGACTTGATACAATTTGAGACAAATTTGGATATTTTTAGATATGTGTCGAAGAAAATTCAAGTTTAGAAGGTTTGTTCTATGTTTTTTAGAAAAAAAAGCCATTTTTCTCTAATTTGAGCGATAAATTTGTAACTGGGAAATTAATTGCTTTTGATACCAGTTGCATTTTCAATACACTTTTGTCGTAAAAATGCAAAGAACAACAAAATCTTCATTTTTTTTCACAAAAAACCAAATTTCTGATTCATTTTTTGTGAATCGCATGTCATATTCTAGTCATACAGAGGTTGTAGTGAAGTGATAAAAAATACAGATTTTAATTTTTAATCAATTGAAACCGAGTTAAGTTTTATCGCTGTTGGGAGGGGGTTAATCGTAACCATCCATTACGAGGCGCCATCAAAATTGAGTTATCAAACTCTTAATAATTATATGTAAAGGCCTAAAATGAAGAAATCAAACGTAATCGTTCGTCCGTTATTGTTGTCTATTCTCGTTGGCAGTGCATGCAACGCGATGGCTGCAGACCGTGTGGATTTGGAAAAAAATAACGGTGCAGCACGTGCATCTATTATGTCTATCGGCGGCCGCGTAACAGCAGCGCAGCATATTGGCTTGTCTAGCGATGAATTGAAAGAAGTGCGTTCACATCGTTTCGCATCCGGAAAAGTGGTTACACGTCATCAACAATTCCACCAAGGTATTCCTGTATGGGGTGAAGGTGTAGTAGAACAACGCGGTGATAGCGATAACACACCAACAATGAGTGGTGCGATGTTGTCCGGCTTGGCGCAAGATTTGCCAAGCGTGAAGCCAACATACAGCGCATCTCAAATCTTGTCTTTGGCTAAAGGCAAAGCACAAGTTTCCCGTTCTAGCAACGATCAAGCTAAATTGTTCGTTAAGCAAGACGACAACGGTGTAGCACGTTTGGTTTATCAAGTTTCTTTCTTGGCTGATGATGCAGGCAAACCAAGCCGTCCATCATTCTTGATCGATGCGAATTCCGGCGCAGTTTTGCAACAATGGGATGGCATTACACATTCTTTGACAGGCACAGGTCCTGGCGGTAATACAAAAACTGGCCAACGTGAATACGGTACAACAGCAGGTTACGGTTACCTCGACGTATTGGTAAGCGGCTCTACTTGTAAGTTGAGCAGCACAAACGTTGATACCTACAACATGAATGGTGCAACATCAGGCACAGGTACCATCCACTCTTTCACATGCCCACGTAACACAATCAAAACAATCAACGGCGGCTATTCTCCAATGAATGACGCTCACTACTTTGGTAACAAAGTATTCGACATGTACCAAGCGTGGTTGGGTGTACGTCCAATCAGCCAAAAATTGGTCATGAAAGTGCATTACGGTACAAACTACGAAAATGCATTCTGGGATGGTTCAGCAATGAGCTACGGTGATGGCGCAACGACATTCTATCCATTGGTATCTTTGGACGTCACTAGCCATGAAGTTAGCCATGGTTTCACAGAGCAAAACTCTGGTTTGGTTTACTCCGGTATGTCTGGTGGTATGAATGAAGCTTTCTCCGACATGGCTGGTGAAGCTGCTAAGTACTATGTCACTGGCACTAACGATTTCAAAGTTGGCGCAGACATTTTCAAAGGCACAGGCGCATTGCGTTACATGAACAACCCACCTTTGGATGGTAAATCCATTGACAATGCAAGCAAGTACACAAGCAGCTTAGACGTTCACTACTCCAGCGGCGTGTATAACAAAGCTTTCTACTTGTTGGCAACTAAAGCAGGTTGGAATACACGTAAAGCATTTGAAGTGATGGCTGATGCGAACCGTTTGTACTGGACAGCAAGCAGCACATTTAACGCTGGTGCATGCGGTGTTGAAAAAGCAGCTGCTGCCCGTGGTTACACAGTAGCCGATGTTACTGCAGCGTTCGCAGGTGTGGGTGTTAGCTGCTCTGGTACAACGCCTCCACCAGCTGCAACAGCGTTGACAAGCGGTGTGACAGTAACAGGTATTACATTGGCTAAAGGTGCTACTAAGTTGTACAGCATTGTTGTTCCAGCAGGCAAAACAAGCTTGACAGTGAAATTGTCGGGCGGTACAGGTGACGGCGATATCTACTTGAAAGCTGGCGCTGCTCCAACAACAACTTCATACACATTGAAGTCTGATGGTTCTACAAATACTGAAACGATCACTGTAACTTCACCAGCTGCTAATACTTACTACATCTTGGTAAGTGCTTATGCTGCGGTGTCTTCAACAACGATCAATGCAACAGTGAAGTAAAAAGGGAGGGTACGAGCACAGTATGAATACATATTGTGTTCGTCAAAGTCAAACAATACGTGTGATAACGTATTGTTGATGAAAAAAGAAAGCGGCAAATTCAGAGATGAATTTGCCGCTTTTTCATTGGGACCTAGATTTACGTATTGTTGTGAGTCTCAACTCAATATTCAAAGCTGAGACTTAAACTCGAAACCTAGATTGCTTTCGCCAATTTTGCTGCGATCCCCGTGTAGTTACCAGGGGTCATTGCCATCAAGTGATCTTTCGCTTCTTGCGGAATTTGCAGTTTGGCGATGAACTCACGCAAAGCTTCTTTAGAAATACCTTTACCGCGTGTCAATTCTTTGAGTTGCTCGTACGGATTTTCGATGCCGTAACGACGCATTACTGTTTGCACAGGCTCCGCTAACACTTCCCAGCTATTGTCTAAGTCTTCAGCGAGGCGAGCATGATTAGTTTCGAGTTTATTCAGGCCACGAACGCAGCTGTCGTATGCCAATAAAGTGTAACCGAGGGCAACGCCGATATTACGCAAGACAGTAGAATCAGTGAGGTCACGCTGCCAACGTGACACAGGTAATTTTTCTGCTAAGTGCTTGAGTAGGGAGTTGGCTAAACCCAAGTTACCTTCAGAATTTTCGAAATCAATTGGGTTAACTTTGTGCGGCATGGTCGAGGAGCCAATTTCGCCTGCTTTGGTTTTTTGCTTGAAGTAACCAACAGAAATGTAGCCCCAAATATCGCGATTCAAATCGAGCAAAATCGTGTTGGCGCGAGCGAAGGCGTCGAACATTTCAGCCATATAATCGTGCGGCTCAATTTGAATTGTGTAAGGATTGTATGTCAGCCCCAAACGTTGCTCGATGACGTTCTTGGAGAAGCTTTCCCAATCATGTTGAGGGTAGGCGGACAAATGTGCATTGTAGTTACCCACCGCGCCATTCATTTTGCCTAAAATCTCCACTTGCGCGATACGCTGTGCTGCGCGCTGTAGACGTGCCACGACGTTTGCCATTTCCTTGCCTAGCGTAGTTGGGCTTGCTGTTTGGCCGTGTGTACGGGACAACATAGGCACGTCGGCATTTTCGATCGCGATTTCTTTGAGGCGGCCAATCAGCTTATTGAGGGCGGGCAGCATAACCGAATCACGTGCGGTCTTTAACATCATGCCGTGTGAAGTGTTATTGATATCTTCAGATGTGCAAGCAAAGTGAATAAACTCTGCTGCTGCTTTCAATTCTTGTGTGATCTCAGGAGCGATGTTCAACTCACGTTTTGCTAAGTGCGCATAGCTTTCTGGTAGCGCCAAACCGACGGATTCTTTGAGCCAATATTCAACAGCTTTGACGTCATGGTTGGTCACCGCTTCAATTGACTTGATGCGAGCAGCATCTTCTTCAGAAAAATCCGCCGCGATACGATTCAATAAAGTATTCGCTGCTTCCGAAAACGGTTTGATTTCGCTAAAGCCCGCTTGCGACAAGGCCTGCAACCAAGAGATTTCAACTTTGACACGATGATGCATAAAGCCTGCTTCAGACAAGGTTGCGCGTAAAGCGTCAACCTTGGATGCATAGCGACCATCCAATGGCGAAAGAGCAGATAGGGTAGAAAGTGACATAGGTGTGGACCGTAAAGTGAAGATGAAACTTGCTTGCAAGCGAAAAACAACAGTTTAGAGAAGTCGCGGTTTCTGTTTAGTGTGCGGTGAAAAACATACAAACGTAAAAGTCTGACTATGCGTATTCACAAGCAAATACCGCGAATAAAGCCCAATTAAGTAAATAATGGCTTCATTTTCTTCCATTCGACCTGCGGGAAAGTCAGTATTTTAACACGGCTTGAAGCGCTTTTTTCGAGCGCGGCGCTGGCAGCGATTCTTGTCACAGTCTTCATGAGCCAAGCTTGTGAGCGACAATGTTATAATTTCACTCAACTGAACATCCCATTGTAATTGTTATTAATTTACTT
>CANHZI010000151.1 GCA_947464955.1 Oxalobacteraceae bacterium | reverse complement strand
TAGAGGCTCAGCATTTCCGCTTGTGCGCGTGCGGCGACGAGATCTGTGGCTTTTGCAAAGTCGAGTAGACCATAATAGTGTAAAGCATTGCGTATCGCGCGATAGGCGACTTCTGGCGCATGTGGGTCGAGATGGGAGCCACATTCCAGAGTCAAAGCACGGCCATCAACGGAGCGCATGTATTCCGTCGTGCCGACACCAAATTTCCAATGGTCGCTTTTGCCATGGGTGCTGAGCCAACGGCTATAAGTTCCTAGCCAACCGTCGACATAACGTTGTACGCCAAGGCAGAGTGCAAAGTCTTCTTCTTCGCGGGCTTGCGTGAAGGGTTCGATCGTACCCTGATTATCTTCGGGGCCCATCATCGCAAAGGCTAGTCCCGCATCACGGAAGGAATGTAGATCAAGCAGAATTTCATGTTGCGCCATCAGTGGGCATAACCAATTCGCTACTGCATCTTCAAACTCCAGTACTTCGGTGGTCGGTTGCAAACAACGATTCAGATTGCGATCACCAAAACGTGACTGCTGGGCGTAGGCCTTCGCATTGGTGACAGGGACGAAAGTCACTAGCCCGCGCTTTAACAATAAAGCCCCACTTTCGAATTCTTGAATGATGCGACGAATGGCCTGTGTGCCGCAAGTCTCGTCGCCGTGCACCGCACCGCTGATCAGGAGTCGAGGGCCGGCTTGCGGTGAGGCAAATTGGTAGCTTTGAAATTGATAAGGGAACTGGGACATAAATTGCTAGTCAGTACGGAAAATGGGGAAAATGCGTTGCTTTGCCAAGAAAAACACAGCAACTTGCATCGATCTCTGTGAATTTATCAGATTGGCAAAGGAAACACAGCCGTTTTGGATGATAATACCACGCTGAATTGACCCCAAATTTTACGGGCGACACGACTTAACTACTTATCATTAGGAAACCCTGTTTGAACATCTCGCCGCCTATCCTCCCAGCATCTCGCTTTGCGCTCGGTATTGATATGGGCGGTAGCCAAACACGCTGGACCTTACTCGACTCGACCGGGCAGCTACAAGCAGAGGGGCATACTCAAGGAGCCACTGCACTGCGTTTGCATGAGTCGGATAGCCAAACTTCGCTTCGCCACATCTTTACCGAAATCGCGCAAACGCTGCCGCCTTCGTTCGACACAGCGGGCTTATGGGTGCGTGCAGGATTAACAGGTTTAGTCGGGAGCGAACATCAAAGTTTGGCACAAGATCTGGTCGCCACAATTTTCAAGACCAACGTGAAACAAGTGAAGGTCCACAACGATATCGAAATCGCTTATTACAGCGCCTTCGAGGCGGGTGAAGGGTATTTGATTTATGCAGGCACGGGTTCTATTGGTGCTTACATCGATGCTCAAGGGCAGTTGCATCGAGTCGGTGGCCATGGCTATATCCTTGACGATGCGGGCGGTGGCTACTGGATCGCACGTGAAGCCTTAAAACACATTTGGCGCCAAGAAGATGAGCAACCGGGTAACTGGCAAACCTCAGCGCTGGCGCAAGCGGTGTTTGCACATATAGGCGGACATGATTGGCAAAGTTCACGCCAATTTTTGTATCAAGGCAGCCGTGGCGATGTCGGCCGCTTAGCTATCGCTGTCGCTGCAAGCGCAGACCGTGATGCGCAAGCATTGGCCATCTTGCACAGCGCAGGCAAAGAACTGGCTCGGCTCGCACAACTCTTATGTCAACGCTTTGGAACAAAACCTTTAGCACTCGCCGGAAGAGTGAGAGAATTACATCCCATGATTAGCGATAGCTTCCGCCAGCATTTGCCAGCCGAGGCTCGCTTACACATCACCGCCAATACTGCCCACCATGCTGCGGCACAATTAGCACTGAAAGATATGCAAAGTATATGAACGTTTTTCGATTGAACTTCACGACACGCCCTGCTCTCCTCATCGGGCTGGGATGTATGCTCAGCATCTTGAGCGGCTGCGCCACACGCCCGTTTACCGTCAATCAGATTGATACCCGCGTCGCCGCGAAGGCGCAAGAGAGCCGTGTGCGTTTTCTGATTTTGCATTACACCGCGCTCGATCAACCAAAGTCTTTACAGGTATTGAGTGAGCAAGCGGTCAGTGCTCATTACCTCGTGGCGGACAATAACCCGACCACGGTGAATCGCTTGGTAGAAGAAGATAAGATGGCCTATCACGCGGGCCTGAGCAGTTGGAAGAACTACACGCAGCTCAATGCCAGTTCGATTGGGATCGAGATCGTCAATAAAGGTTTTGAGGAGACACCTGAGGGCCGTCGCTATTTTTCTTTCCCACAACAGCAAATTGATGCCGTGATCACCTTGGCGAAAGACATTATCGGGCGTCATCAAATTAAACCTGAATTTGTCTTGGGCCATTCCGATATCGCGCCACAACGCAAAAGCGATCCTGGCCCGCTCTTTCCGTGGAAGCGTTTTGCTGAGGCGGGTTTAATTTTATGGCCCAATGAAAACGCGGTCGCTGAGCAAAAGCTTATTTACGATGCCAACCTCCCAGACATCAAATGGTTCCAAAAGAAACTGGCCGAATTTGGGTATACCACGCCACAGCACGGTAACTACGACCAAGAAACGCGCAATGTAATAGCAGCCTTTCAAACGCGTTATCGTCCAAGCTTATTTGATGGCACAGCAGATGCTGAAACGGCGGCGATGCTTGAAGTGATCACCCGCAAACCAGTGGCTCCCGCCGCACCCAAACTATAACAAAAACCATAACAACAACCATAACAACAATAAGTTGACCATGACCGATACGACTCAACAAAATAAAAGTGGCCTATGGTGGGTGCCCACCTTGGCTTTCCTTGGCGCGATTCCATTTATCGTAGCGCAACAGCTCTCTAGTGTGCTGTATAAGAATCTCGGTATTTCCAATGACGAGATCACCTTCTACACCAGCTTGTTATATCTCCCGTGGGTAATTAAACCGCTATGGTCACCGCTGGTCGATATATTCAAAACCAAACGTTTTTGGATCATCGTCACGCAGATGTTAATTGGTGCGAGTTTGGTGGCTTTGTCGTTTAGCCTACAAACACCCTATTTCTTTGCCGTCAGTCTCGCCGTCATGTGGTTAATCGCCTTTGCCTCGTCAACGCACGATGTCGCGGCAGATGGCTTCTACATGCTGGGTTTGAGTCCGCCAGATCGCGCCAAGTTCATCGGTGTGCGCAGTATGTTTTACCGTATCGCTAATGTGATTGGCGGTGGTATTCCCACTCTCGCTTCCGACAGCATATTTGCCTACACAGGAAGCTGGGCGGCCACATGGACGCTTGTGTTTCAAGTTCTCGCTTTTATTCTGATTGCCTTGGCGCTATACCACCTGTGGGCACTACCAAAGCCTGCTGATGACAAGAGCATCTTAGAGGTTCACGGCAAACAAGTGACTGTTGCCGAAGTCTTACGTGAATTTTTTGCGACCTTTCGTGCCTTCTTCAATAAGAAAGACATCGCCATCACCCTCGCCTTTATTTTGTTATTCCGTTTGGGAGAATCGCAAGCCTTGAAGGTCGTCAGTTTGTTTATGCTCGATCCGCGCGACAAAGGCGGCTTAGGCTTATCAAACCACGACTACGGCTTAGCCTACAGCATCGTTGGCATCAGCTTCTTAACACTGGGTGGTTTGCTCGGCGGGTGGTTGATTTCGCGCTTTGGCTTGCGCAAGATGTTGTGGCCGATGATGACAGCAGTACATTTGCCAAATGTCGCTTTCCTATTTTTGGCGTACGCCCAGCCCGATAGCCTCACCGTGATTTCTGCGGCATTGGCAGTTGAACAATTTGGTTATGGATTCGGATTCACCGCATTCTTAATGGTACTGATGATGGTTGCCGACGGCCCTCTCAAAACCTCACACTATGCGCTTTGCACTGGTTTTATGGCGGCGGGCATGATGATTCCTGGAATGTTTAGCGGCATGCTATCGAATTACTTTGGCTATCCTCATTTCTTCTTGTGGGTCTGTCTTTGCACCATCCCGGGTTTTGTCATGACGGCATGGATTAAAGTTGACCCTCAATACGGCAAAAAAGACGTCCAACGAACCTAAAACAAAAACAAAGTTCCCTTTTTTAAAGACGACACCATGGCACTTAATTACATCTGGATCGGTTTCTTCATCGTCGGCTTCATCGCTGCACTGGCGCAATGGTTATTCTTCGGCGATACCGAAGTCTTCAAACGCATCATGGACGGCACGTTCGATTCCGCCCGCATTGGCGTAATGGAGATTGCTCTACCGCTCGCTGGTGTCATGACCTTGTGGCTAGGCATTATGAATATCGGTGAGAAGGCTGGGGCTATCGCCTGGCTTGCCAAACTAATCGCGCCGTTTTTCGCCCGCATTTTTCCAGGCGTACCAAAAGACCATCCAGCGAACGGCCATATGGTGATGAATTTCTCGGCTAACTTGCTTGGGCTCGATAACGCTGCCACGCCATTTGGCCTGAAGGCCATGGAAAGCCTACAAACGCTCAACCCGAATAAAGACGAAGCCAGCGATGCTCAGATCATGTTTCTGGTCTTGCACACCTCAGGGCTCACCCTGATCCCACTGGCCATCATGGCGCAACGTGCTGTCCTCGGCGCAGCCGACCCTTCCGATATTTTTATCCCCTGCATGATCGCGACCTATGTCGCCACCATGGTGGGCTTAGTCGCGGTCGCGATCCGTCAACGCATTAATTTGCTTAATCGTGTTGTACTCGGCTGGCTAGGCGGCATCAGCGGCTTTATCATTTTTCTGGTGTGGTATCTGAGCCAATGCTTAACGCGCAACGAGCTTGAAGTCTTCTCCAAGCTCACGGCCAATCTACTCTTATTCTCGATCATCATCGCCTTCTTAGTTGGCGGCATGCGTAAGAAAGTGAACGTCTATGAAGCCTTCATTGAAGGCGCAAAAGGCGGCATTACAACCTCGATCACCATCATCCCTTATTTGGTCGGCATGTTGGTAGCGATTGGCGTGCTGCGTAATTCGGGTGTGCTAGGCATGATCGTATCGGGCTTTACATGGATCTTCACCCAATTTGGCATCAATACCGATTTCACGGCAGCCTTGCCGACTGCGTTGATGAAACCATTGAGCGGCAGCGGTTCACGCGCCATGATGGTCGATGCGATGAAAACTTATGGACCAGATTCTTTCGTTGGACGCTTGGCTTGCATCTTCCAAGGTTCTGCGGACACGACTTTCTATATCGTCGCTTTGTACTTTGGTTCTGTCGGTATTCGCAAAACACGCTACTCGATTTCACTTGGATTGTTGGCGGATTTGGCGGGTGTTATTGCCGCGATTTTTGTGGCGTATTTATTCTTCCATTGAGGCGGGGGGCGCCAACTGGTGAGCGGATGAAGTTCAAGTGATATGAACTTGCTCCATCACGTTTCTGATTGAATTACGTTCACAGGTCGGGGGTGGCCCGACAGCCTTTACCTTTTTTGCTTCGCCAAAAAAGGTAACCCAAAAAAGGCGACCACGCTGCCACTGCCCTTCGGGTGCCTAATGCCGCGCAACAAAAAATGGGAAAGTGTTGGAACTGTTCTTAGGAATGTTCGCTTGCAAGCGAACACCGTTTCGCAGGCAAGGCGCATGCACCTTGAATTCCCTGCTGCACCTCAAACAACAACACTTTCTTTTTCCCTTTTCTGTAGTGCACCATTGGCGATTTAGGAGCGGAACGGCGAAACCCACCGATCAACTTCGAGCCGTCGAGATTCGCTTAACCTTAGCTACATTCTCTCGCAATCTCATTTGTTTACGGCCTGTGAGTATGTATGTTTTGACTTGCCCGCGTCTGGCACTGCCATTTGTGCGGGACAGAAAATGGATTAAGAAAGCTTTGCTGTCTGAGCCGAAGGCGAGTTTCAAAGCTTTCCCATTTTTTGTCCCGCTCAAATGGGAACCCGAAGGGCAGTGACGGTTGCGGTCGCCTTTCTTTGCTTACTTTCTTTGGCGAAGCAAAGAAAGTGAGTAGCCGTCGGGCTACCCCCGACCAGCGAAGAGTGATCGTGCAAATTTTCACTTAGAACCGAGAACAAACGACACTGGATTCCTGTCTTCGCAGGAACGACGGCTCTCAACCACCAAGATCCTAGATCGAATGTCACTCTTTTTTATAGAGTTGCAACAGGTTCCCTGGTTTTAATCTGCATCCACTTCTGACACTGCCAATTGTGCGAGGCAGAAAATGGATTAAGAAAGTGTTGCTGTTTGAGCCGAAGGCGAGTTCCAACACTTTCCCATTTTTTGTTGTGCAGCATTGGGCACCCGAAGGGCGATTTAGTGCGGTCGCCTTTCTTTGCTTACTTTCTTTGGCGAAGCAAAGAAAGTGAGTGGCCGCCGGGCCACACCCGGCCAGCGAAGCTTGAGAAAGTCAAACATCACTCAATCGTAACCGAACTCCTCGCACTCTCCTCACCATAACGATTCACGCTAGATACAACGACTTGCTTGATGCGATTACCCTTGCTGTCAGCGTCGACGGCAATCACAGTCTGCGTCGCCTCTTGCACGCTAAACTGCCAGCCTAAATCACTACGCTTCCAGATCGCCAGTTGCTCAACGTTATTCGCATTGTTTTCCCAACTTACACGAACCTGCTTTTGATCCTTGAGATAGATCAGCGTAGGCCTTGGTGTGACGACGCCTTGGGGATTTAACCAAGGAAACGATGGCACTAATGCGGGCGCAATATACTTCTCAGCAGCCAAGCGCGAACGTACCTGTTTGCGATCTTGCGCCAAAGGAATAAAGCTAAAATGGCTATGACCTGCACTCGGGTTATTGCGGGTGATATCGACTTGTTTCAAGATTTCGTCACTACTCCAACTCGCCTCACTACTATCAATTTTGCTGGTGTACAGACCTGGCCAAATGGGCCGTTGTAAGGGGTTTTGCGCATGCCAGTAATTGTTCAATACCGGAAAGGCCTGCGCAGTTTGCGTAATCGGCCAATATAATTGCGGCACTAAATAGTCGAGCCAACCATTTTGCAACCACAGTTCAACATCGGCATACAGTTTGTCGTACTGGCTGAAACCAGTGATGCCATTCGGTAGGCGATCAGGACGTCCAATGCCAAAGGGGCTAATACCGAATCTTACCCAAGGTTTGATTTGATGTACGTTGATGTAAATCTTCTCGACCAAATGATTCACTTGTTGGCGACGCCAATCAGCGCGTGACAATGCGCCACCGCTTTGCTGATACGCTCGCCATGCGTTCGCATCGGGAAAATCAATCTCGGCGCCCGCACTATTCTTGATCGGATAAGGATAAAAATAATCGTCGATATGCACGCCGTCGATATCATAGCGCTGCACCACATCACGAATCACTGCCAAGGTATTTTGTGCTGCGACTGGTTCCGCTGGATCCATCCATTGCAAATCGCCGTAAGTCCGAACGACTTGCGGTGCACGTTTAGCGATATGCGTCGCCGCATACGGTGTGCGCATGGATGGTGTGCGTGCACGATAAGGATTGAACCACGCATGCAATTGTATGCCGCGTTTGTGCGCTTGCTCTATCCAAAACTGCAAGGGGTCATAAAAGGGATTGGGAGCACGTCCTTGCTCCCCTGTCAGAAATTCAGACCAAGGCTCTAACGTCGACGGGTAAATCGCATCACCGCTGGGGCGTACTTGCAAAATCAAAGCATTGAGTTTGAGCTGCGCAGCGGTGTCTAAAATTTGAATAATCTCTGCTTGCTGCTTTTCTGTACTGAGATCACGACGACTAGGCCAATCGATATTGGCGACAGTCGACACCCAAGCTGCTCGAAATTCACGCGGGGCGGCGGGCGGCATTTCTTCGTTCGCTGTAACTACCGCTCCACCGACTGCAATCGGATTCGTCACCGGCTTCAGTACAATGCCGCTGCCACCATCCACTTGAGCTGCGACTGGTTTTACTGGCTCTACTGGATTGGGCTCAGTAACGGGGGAACTCGCGCAAGCGAATAACGCAGCAAGCATGCAGACCGCAGTAACATGCTGTGCCAAGCGTGACCAATGCCGCTGCTTTACAAACGAAGTCATGAACTTGATTGATCCAACGAATGCTTACAGAGTGACGACTTGATCAAACTCACGCTCGATCAATTCAATTTTGTAGCCATCAGGATCTTGTACAAACGCGATCACGGTTTTGCCGCCCTTCACTGGGCCAGCTTCACGCGTCACATTACCACCTTTGGCTTTCACCGCTTCACAAGCTGCCGCCGCATCTGGCACCGCCAAAGCAATATGACCATAGGCTGTGCCCATCTCATAGGAATCAACGCCGTAGTTGTAAGTCAATTCCAATTCTGCGTGTTCAGGGTTATTGCCATAACCAAGAAAAGCCAAGGTGTACTGATATTCCGGATTATCAGAAGTACGCAGCAATTTCATTCCCAAAACCTGCGTATAAAAATCAATCGAACGCTGCAAATTGCCAACGCGAAGCATGGTATGAAGAATGCGCATAAAGTCCTCTGAAAAGCGGTTTAAACAAGTAAACCTGCATTGTACCTTGTCTGCTTTCGGCTGGCATTCGAGGGTAGAATTGCTCATATTGTCTTTTCCCTAGCATTTTTATTATCTAACCGCGTTGCCTCGCTACATGAACCTTCGCCCTCCCTTCTACTCAATCGCCAGCATCATTGTGGTGGTGGGCCTGTATTTGGTTTGGGATGTTAAAGATCCAGAGACTAACGCGGTTCAAGAGCTAACGAAAGCGCCAATGCGTCCAATCGTGCAAACAGAAGACCAGGCACCTGAGGTGGCACCACCTGCGAAACAGATAGCACCCAGTCAAAAGAACGCAATAGATCAATTGAAGGAACTCGCTGATTCAAAAAGACCTGAAGACGCCTTCAAACGCTATCAAATATTGGCAGCTTGCTTTCATGATGCCGAAGAATTGAAATCTTTCGATTCGTGGGCGATAAATGAAGATAACCGATTACACATCGCTGAAAGAAAGCCCGAGCTTGAGAAATCAATGCGACAGTGTGTTGGCGTCGACTACACTGCGATGGCACATCGATTTGACCTATTGAATCTAGCAGTTCGCGCAAACGTAAAAGGTGCCGCGAGTGCTTACCTTTATGAGGGGCCAAATGGCGACAAGTTCGCTTTAGAGACTAGACCGACCGACCCATATGTTCTCGATTGGAAGAAACGAACGATAGCGCAGCTCGAAAATGCGGCTCAGCATTGCGACCAATCGGCTATATCTGATTTAACCCAAGTTTATTTTTTTAATGTCATAACAAAAAGAGATCCTGCAAAAGAACTTTTCTACATGACTGTTATGTACGAATTGCGTGGTTGGAAGATTTCTCAATCAGCGGAAAAATACATCAGAAAAACCAAGGAAACGCTCACAGCAATGGAAATTGAAGAGGTCAATTTCCAAATAAAAAATCTTGTCCAAAGCTGCAAACGCTGATCTGATTTTTGTATTTCATTTATGATGCATATGTTTCTTCTCGCAAAATCCAATGGGCTATAATCGATTTTTCGATTTGTCGATTTGACCGCGATAGTCACCGCTATTACTGCTTGCTTTCTTGAGTATCGCTATCTTTTTACACCTATGCAATCGGTGCCACCGAAGAGCTCAACGAGTCAAATTACTTGTACAAGCATGATGTTCATCTATCCCTAATTCCTGAAAAACTAAAGTTCACAATCACTTCGCAAAAGGAATATTTATGTCTAATCAACCCAACACCATCCTCGCCACCGACGTCGTGCCACGCGCCAAGAAATCCATTTACCCAGAGCCCTTTGCCTCGCGCATGGAGGGTCGTGAAAAACGTATTTTGGGTGATCTATTCGGACTGACAAATTTTGGTGTGAATCTGACGACCTTGGCACCGAAAGCTGTTTCGGCATTACGCCATAGTCATACTAAGCAAGATGAGTTTATCTATATCGTGCAAGGCCATCCGACTTTGCTGAACAATGCAGGGAAAACAGTATTAGCACCTGGCATGTGTGCGGGCTTTAAGGCAGGAACCGACGACGCCCATTGTCTCGTCAATGAAACCGATGAGCCCGTTTTGTATTTGGAAGTGGGTGATCGTAGTGCAGGCGATGAAGTGAATTATCCTGATGAAGACCTCAAGGCCGTATTTCAGAACGGCGCTTGGGTGTTTTTGCATAAGGACGGTTCCCCATACTAGTCAACGTCTTGGATGCGTCATCCCTGCGTTGGCAGGGATCCAGCGACTTTCATCTTAAAATGACATTTAGCAGCGCGTGCTCAGTTATTGCCATAACGCCTAAAGTAGGCAATCAGACCTTGAGTAGACACGTCCAGTTGCCCATCAAATTCGGGATTTCCCTGTAAGGCTGGCAGCAAACTATTAGCCAATTGTTTGCCCAACTCCACGCCCCATTGATCGAAGGAATTAATGCCCCAGACCACGCCTTGCACAAAGACTTTGTGCTCATATAGCGCCAACAGCATCCCTAATTGGAAGGGATCCAAACTCGTCATCAAAATCGTATTTGAAGGCTGATTTCCGGCAAAGACTTTATGCGGCAAGAGCTTGGTGATTTCCGCTTCTTTCAAACCTTGCGCGGCAAGTTCTATGCGCGCTTGCTGCTCCGTTTTACCGAAAGCCAAAGCGGAACTTTGCGCCAGACAGTTGGCAAGCAAAGGTGCTTGGTGACCTGGTAATGGGTAATCGCTGCTCGCTGCCACGACGAAGTCGCATGGAATCAACCAACCACCTTGATGCAGCAATTGGAAGAAAGCATGCTGACCGTTGACGCCGATTTCACCCCAAACAATTGGGTTCGCACGGCAGGTCAAAGCCTCACCATCGCGACTCACCGTTTTACCGTTAGATTCCATCTCAAGCTGCTGCAAGAAACCAGGCAGATGGCGCATCGATTCGTTATATGGCAAAACCGCAGTCGTTTCGGCTCCTAAGAAATTGGTATTCCAAATCGACATCAATGCCAGCAAGACCGGCAAATTCTTTTCCAGAGGCGCGGTGCGGAAATGTTGGTCCATGGTTTCCGCGCCCTCTAACAAGCGCTCAAAACCACGCATACCAATTGCTAAAGCCACGGATAAACCGACCGCTGACC
>CANHZI010000150.1 GCA_947464955.1 Oxalobacteraceae bacterium | reverse complement strand
AGGCAACAACGCAATGCGCCAGCAAGCAAGCCGTAACGCTTCAAATCGCTTAGTCTGGATGCAGTGCGTAAGTGAACTTTGGCCTCCCGCAGCCATACTCAAGTATTAGTACGATGGGGACAGGCAACAACGCAATGCGCCAGCGAGCAAGCCGTAACGCTTCAAATTGCTTAGTCTGGATGCAGTGCGTAAGTGAACTTTGGCCTCCCGCAGTCATACCCAAGTATTAGGTACGGTGGGGACAGGCAACAACGCAATGCGCCAGCAAGCAAGCCGTAACGCTTCAAATCGCTTAGTCTGGATGCAGTGCGTAAGTGAACTTTGGCCTCCCGCAGCCATACTCAAGTATTAGGTACGATGGGGCCAGGCAAAAACACAATGCACCAGAATAAGCGATTTGAATAAGGAACCACTGACGCACAGAGCCACACACCTACCTGTGAATGCGCAAGATACTCCCCTCCATCTTGCAAATTCGTGTGTCTCTGTGCCGATGGGGTTGACCCATAGTCCCTCAATAAAAAAACGAAGCCTAGGCTTCGTTTTTTGCTTTAGAACTCCCCCTGCACCCGCTTGCGAACAAAGCTAATGTGACTACGCAAACCATAGAGTTCATCGGCGTAAGCAAGTGGAATCGAAATTTGGTTGACCTTCTGTTCGATCTCGTCGAGTCGTTTAAGCTGTGCCTCAGCCGCTTTTTTTCGTTGGCCTTTATCTATACCTTCCATCGCCATCTCGACCGCTCTTAATTGCCCATACCAGCGATAAACCCGCGAACGAATTCGCCAACGATATAGTGGCGGTATCACCTTAGACAAAGGCAATGCCAAGGCACCAAACGTCAGCAAGACGAGCCACATTCTTTCCAAAAAATTTGCCATCCAAAAACTTAGATAACGCTGCAAGAACGGTTGACCACTACGATAGAACTTTTCGGCTTGTGGATCGACGGGAATTTCTGTGTAACGATCTGACGGAAACTCACCTTGATCACTAAACCAATTTGCACCGCCGTGTATCTTCTTGGCTGCTTGCAGGAACAAACTTATTAGGGCGGGATGGAGACTTTCATGTGCCACCAGTGTCGCGGTTGGCGAAATTAAATGATAATCGCGTGCAGGAATATCTTTACCGATATCAACGATACCGCGTGGCAGAACCACGTGAGACAGAAATGGCAAGCGTCGGGTATAAGCTTCGGCTTGAACAAAATCAAATAAGCGCACGCCCGGTGTTTGCAACAACATTTGCACCAGTAGCGAATCTGAGGCCGCACTCATCACCAAAACGTCGAGCTTACCATCAAGAAATGCCGCCGTACCTTGCATACTATCTAGCTTCTGTAGCTGAAAATCGGCATCACTGAGGTTATTGACGCCGATTATTTGCGTAAAAAGTTTATGAACACCATAGCCATCGGGCCCTACATTCACACGTAGGCCTTTAAGATCAGCGAGATTATTAAGTTCTTTTTTCGAACGATAAAAAATCCAGACAGGCTCATAAAATAAGCTACCAAGAGAAATCAAACCTTGAGCCTCTGCCTCTTCTTGATTGGTTGATCCGCTTTGCACGAAACCGATATCAACGATGGAATTAGGGTCACGAATTTGATTTAAATTGTCGAGCGAGCCCTGTGAACGATGAACCCTGAGTTCAATTTGATTCTTCGCCAACTCCGTCGCATACAACTGTGCAAAGTGATCATACGCGCTGTTTTCCTGTCCCCCGACGAAGTCTAATTTTTTGCCTGGTGCTGGTTCGACAAAATACAGCGTTGAGGCTATCAAGACCAAGACCAATAAAGTCATCGGTCCAAAAGCAAGCAAGGCGTCCTTCATCGAAAAGAGAGTGAATCGGATTTTATTCATACTTTTTTCTTTCAAATCAAACGCTGTGCCCTGTAAGCCACAGACAATTAATCGACGGCGGCTGTCGATTCATATTCCATATGAAATCCATCCAAGACGGCGAGCATTTCGGCAAATGCCTGCTGCACTTGACGAGGCTCACCCTTCACGCCGAGCTCTATATGACGCCGCATGGTTTCAGATCCCACGCTAGGCAAACTAAATACTTTGACCTCAGGGTATCGTTGCTCTAAGTCTTCCATCATCGGCGTTAGCGTCGACTCTGCCACCTCAAACACTAATACTGATTTTTCGTCATGCGGCTGTTGATGAAACAGATGCGCATAATGCGTATCCAAAACCCAGGCAATCATCGGCCACGCCATCACAGGAAAACCCGGCACAAAATAATGCTGACGAATCGCGAAACCGGGGATTTTATTAAAAGGATTCGGAATAATCTCCGCGCCACGTGGAAACTCCCCCATCTTCAAACGATGTAAATGATCAGGTGAATTTAAGTCAGCAGGCTTATCTGCGGTCGATGCAGTTTCTAATATCCGTTCTTGGATCAAACGCTTCGCTTCTGGATGCAGCTCAATTCGCACACCCAAGGCTGCAGCCGCACACTGACGCGTATGATCGTCTGGCGTAGCACCAATACCACCCGTACTAAAAACAATATCTCCACTCGCAAAACTACGCTCCAAAGTCGCTGTGATACGAGCCCTATCGTCACCCACATACTCAGCCCAATCTAAGCTCAATCCACGCTCCTTGAGCAAAGCGATCACTTTGGGTAAATGTTGATCTTGACGTTTGCCCGATAAAATCTCATCACCAACAATAATTAAACCTATACCCATCTCAATCTCTCACTTTCGCACAATCATTTATTTTCGAGTATTGCAGTGCTGCGTTCATCTCCTACAACCGGCGTAATGTTCTTGGAACTCGCTTCGCGATCGGCACGCAGTTTCTGCAGGGCCTGCAAACAATAATATTGGAACCAGCAACCGCTATAGATAAAAATCAACAAATACATCCAGATCGCAACGCTGACAAAAAACGGGAAGAAAGCGACATAGGCCAAGGACATGGCACCGCCCAACCACAAAGCGCTCGGCAAAGTCCCAAACCAACCAGCGGCAATACCGATCAACAACAAAGAGCCTCGATGTTGGCTAAATATCGCTTGACGCTCTTCCGCATCGGCATACGCCGCTAAAGCGTCATAGGCCATGATGCGGTAGGTCAGCCAACCCCATAACAATGGTTGGACGAAGAAATAAATCGGAGGGAATAAAATTAAGGGCAGCGTCACTACCCATAAGAAGGTGAAGATAAAAAAGGACAATAAAGAGAAACCAATACTACCCAACAGCGAACCGCCTTGGCGTTTTTCTAATTGCGGAAAATCGCGTTGCCCGACATAGCGACTAATCACTGGCATCACGATCAAACCAATGAACAGCAGGGAACTCATAATCATCGCGGGCAACAGAGCCCACATCGTCACCAATGGAACAATCACTGTCTTCAAAGCCAACAAACCGAGTGAACTCAGCATTTGCCCAGCAGAATTTGCGGATTCGTGATTGACGTAATAGCTTTGCACGAAGTCCAAAATACTTTGCATACGCCACCACATCAGGCCGCCCCACAACAGGAGCGACAGCACTAAAGGCAGCAGACTAAGGAAAAGGATACGAGGACTAAACTGAGCCACAAAGGCGCGGCTCCAGGAACGCAATACTTCTTGAAGATTCATGCAACATCCTTTAGCTAACAAGCGAAACCATGATCGTGCCGTATTTTACCTTGGCTTGTATCGATTGATTTGAAAATCCCGGATTTACCTAGCAAGTCTCAAGGCAAGCGACGATAGAGCGCATTTTCTACTACAATGACATTTTTTGATTTCATTTGAGAGTACATCATGACAGCAATTACTACCGTCACTGGCCTGCAATACGAAGATAAAGTGGTAGGCGACGGCGCCGAAGCCACAGCAGGTAAAAATGTGGTCGTGCATTACACGGGCTGGTTACAAAATCCTGACGGCAGTGCAGGCAAAAAATTCGATTCCAGTAAAGATCGCGGTCAGCCTTTCGAATTCGCTCTAGGCGCTGGCCAAGTCATCAAAGGCTGGGACGAAGGCGTTCAAGGCATGAAAATCGGCGGCACCCGTGTCCTGACGATTCCATCATCCCTAGGCTACGGCCCACGCGGCGCAGGCGGCGTTATCCCTCCAAACGCGACCTTGATTTTTGAAGTGGAATTATTAGGCGTGTAATGAGCCAATAAGCGAGAATTCGTCGCTAAAAGTAAAAAATCCAGCAAGCAAGTTGCTGGATTTTTTCGTTTTAAGGCCTACAACACGGCGAGGCGAAGACAGTGCGCTAGCACGACGAGCCGAACACAACAACGCCAGGGTCTGTTTTTCACCCGACCAAGCGCTGGTGCAAAACTGCGCTAGCTAGAGCCTGCCCTCGAATGCTTTAGTCGGGGGCGCCGAAGCGAAGACAGTGCGCTAGCACGGCGAGCTGATGGCAACAACGCCAGCGTCTGCTTATCGCCCTCACCAGGCCCAAGCGCTGGTGCAAAACTGCGCTGGCTAGGCGCCGAAGCGAAGACAGTGCGCTAGCACGGCGAGCCGACGGCAACAACGCCAGCGTCTGCTTATCGCCCTCACCAGGCCCAAGCGCTGGTGCAAAACTGCGCTGGCTAGGCGCCGAAGCGAAGACAGTGCGCTAGCACGGCGAGCTGATGGCAACAACGCCAGCGTCTGTTTTTCACCAGCGCTTTATTCTTTGATGAAATTGGCGCGGTAATACTTCAACTCCTCAATCGACTCAATAATATCCGCCAAAGCCGTATGCTTCTGATGCTTCTTGAAACCGCTCGCCAGTTCAGGCTTCCAACGACGGCAGAGTTCTTTCAAAGTGGAAACGTCGAGATTACGATAGTGGAAGAAAGCTTCGAGCTTAGGCATGCCACGCGCCATGAAGCGACGATCTTGGCAAATCGTATTGCCGCACATTGGTGATTTACCTGCTGGCACATAGGTTCTGAGGAATTCGATCAAGGCTTTGGAGGCATCTTCTTCAGTCACGGTCGACGCTTTGACGCGGTCGATCAAGCCTGAACGGCCATGCGTACCCTTGTTCCACGCATCCATCTTGTTCAATGTTTCATCGGATTGATGAATCGCGAATACCGGGCCTTCCGCGAGCACATTTAATTGCATATCAGTAACAACAACTGCGACTTCGATGATTTTATCGGTGTCTGGATCTAAGCCTGTCATCTCCATATCAACCCAGATGAGGTTCATTTCATTCGGCTTACCTGGCTTGGCCGCGACTGCCGTTTGTGCATCAGTTGCTTGTACATCGCTCGCTTGTGACATAATTCTTCCTTACTCGTTTTTAATGCGTCGTTTTATACGAATTACTGGCCTCGATGGCTAAGTAACCCTGAAATTTTCGTAAAGCATCATTTTCCCATGAATTCATACACGTTTTCGGTTTTATTCGTCATTTTTCTTGGTATTACGGTAAGTTTGCAATTTTGGCTATCGACTCGCCAAATTCGCCATGTGGCGCGAAACCGCCAAGCGGTTCCAGCCGAATTCGCAGAGAAAATCAGTTTAGCGGCGCATCAAAAAGCGGCCGATTACACGATTGCCAAGACCCAATTCGGTCTAGTCTCGCTGTTTGTCAGTGTGATTGTGCTGTTGGCATTCACGCTATTTGGTGGTCTGCAGCTATTGGCAGTGACACTCTTCAAGTCAGTCGGCGATGGCATGGTCTACCAATTAAGTTTGGTCGTTGGCTTTGCGGTGATCAGCTCTGTGATTGATCTGCCATTTGACTACTATCGTCAGTTTGTCTTGGAAGAAAAATTTGGCTTCAATAAAATGAGCATCAAACTATTCTTTACCGACATGATCAAAAGCACGCTACTCGGCGCCGCGATTGGTTTACCTTTATTGTGGGTAGTTATCAGCTTGATGGATAAAGCAGGCTCTATGTGGTGGCTGTATGCCTGGCTGGTCTGGAGTGGGTTCCAGCTCTTGATGATGCTGATCTTCCCAACATGGATCGCGCCCCTGTTCAATAAATTTACACCGCTGGCCGATGAGGCGCTTAAGAATCGTATCGAAGGTTTGATGCAACGCGTTGGCTTTGCGTCTAAAGGTTTGTTTGTGATGGATGGATCCAAACGCAGCGCGCATGGCAATGCCTACTTCTCTGGCTTCGGCAATAACAAACGCATCGTTTTTTATGACACACTGATCGAACGCCTCGCGCCAGAAGAAGTCGAAGCTGTTTTGGCGCACGAACTCGGCCATTTCAAACTGAAACATATCGTCAAACGCATGATCGTCATGTTTGCAGTGTCTTTGGGATTCTTGGCTTTATTGGGTTATTTGAAATCGCAAATTTGGTTTTACACGGGCTTAGGTGTTGACCCGGTCATGTTCGCATCCTCGAACAGCGCGATGGCTTTAATCTTGTTTATGATCACTTTGCCGGTGTTCACTTTTGTATTGTCACCATTGACGTCGATTAGCTCACGTAAACATGAATTTGAGGCAGATGCCTTTGCTGTGAAGCATACCAATGCCAATGATTTGGTCACCGCCTTGGTCAAGCTCTATGAGGACAATGCGTCGACCTTAACGCCAGACCCTGTGCACTCGGCATTTTACGATTCACATCCGCCAGCTTCGATACGCATAGCACACCTGCATCAACAGGGTCAAGTTGCTGCGGCCTAATTAATGCTCATACATTTCATCATCTAATTTTTTGCATTCATCTAACCGCAATTATGAAAACTTCTGATCTACTCGCAAAGAAATCTGCACATACCGAAATCGGTCTTCAAGACAATGAATTACCAGCCTACTTCGCCGCCACACCAGGTTGGAAGCAAGATGGTCCGCGCATTGTGAAGACCTACGAATTTAAGAATTACTACGAAACTTTAGCGTTTGTGAACGCCATCGCCTATACCATTCATGAAGAAGATCATCACCCTGAATTGACGGTTACTTACAACCGCTGCGTGGTCAAGTTCGACACGCATACGGTCAATGATGGCAAGGGTGGTATTTCTGAAAATGACTTCATTTGCGCAGCGAAAGTCGATGTCATTTTTACGCAGACTTTCGGTTAATGCATGTCTAAACGTTCCGCTCCAGCGAAGAAAAGCGCCGCCCTGAAATCCGGCGCGACGGCACAAGGCTTAGTGATTGCCGCCCACGGTCGTCATTATTTGATCGACGCCGCCGGTACCAAATTACATTGCGTGACCCGCGGCAAAAAAAGCGACGTGGCAGTTGGCGATATCGTTGAGTATCAGCTGACCTCAGACAATCAAGGTGTGATCGAAGCCATCGTGCCGCGCACCACGCTCTTGTACCGTTCTGATCAGTACAAGTCAAAGATGCTGGCAGCGAATCTCACGCAGTTGATCATCGTCGTCGCCACCGAACCTAGCTTTTCCGATGATTTAGTATCACGGGCTTTAGTCGCTTCAGAGTCTTCGGGCATACAAGCCCAAATCGTTTTGAACAAAATCGACGTCACGGAAAGCTTAGCGAAAGCACGCGAACGGGTCGGTCTCTACGCCTCGCTTGGTTACCCTGTACATGAAGTGTCGGTGACGGGCGCGCCGGACGTCACACGCGAAAAAATGTTGGCACTGGTCAGCGGACAGAGCAGTATTTTGATTGGCCAATCGGGTATGGGAAAATCATCGCTGATCAATCTCTTAATCCCTGATGCGGATATCGCTACGCGCGAAATTTCGGCAGCCTTGGATACGGGAAAACACACGACGACATTTACTCGTCTGTTTCAAATGGAAACCGAAACTGACAAACCTACCTATGTCATTGATTCTCCAGGTTTCCAAGAGTTTGGTTTACATCACTTGAGCGAAGGCATGTTAGAGCGGGCTTTCCCAGAGTTCCGCCCTCACCTTGGCAACTGCAAATTCTATAATTGCCACCACCATACGGAACCAGGATGCGCTGTGTTGGCCGCTTTAGATAACAAAGAAATCAGCCGCATGCGGCATGATTTGTTCAAACAACTGGTGCATGAAGCAGCGCAAACCGTCGGGTATTAGGGTTTTGCATGTCGTGCCTACGCATGTTTAGCTGAACAAACTTTAAACATCTAGACACTAAAGTTCGCATTGACTGAATCGAGCTTTATGTTAGGTACCCTGATAAAACTGTCTCCATGCTTCAGCTTCAATCTCTCCACAATCTGAGACTAGGTTGCGGCTCTCGTCATATATTTTGAAGGTATGTTGGTTGTTACCAATATTCGCCGAACCATCAAGACCGAGAAGCAATTTGTACATCGTATCGGTGAGCACGGCATCCAGAACTAATTGAAGTTGATTTTTCTGTTCGATGTTCAGTGCCATTGAATTGATTCGCGCGGCAATCAAAGAATTATCTGTCTCATCCATGAAGGATCGTAAAAGGGCTTCTTTCTCAATTTTCCAATTAGCGACAAATTCCTCAGCGTTCATTCGTTGACCTTGATTTCTAGAAGCATTTATGGTGCTGGAACCTGCCAGCGCTGCTCGATTTTGGCATACTGCCCATTACTCTTGATCTTGCGTAGACCTTGATCTAGCAAGGCCGCATACTTGGCCGAGTCTGCACGTTTTTTTGAGAAACTCACATACAAACGATCAACGTTGATGGTGCCGACTTGTTTGATCTTGTCCTTAAATTCTTGAGGATAGCGGTGCACGAGATAATCGACGATACGCGTGTAGACCAAAGAATATTCCGATCTCTTCAGTAAGAGTTTACGGAGATTCGACAAATCGGTAGGAGCCGCCTCACGAATAATACTGGTATCGTTTTCGATTTGATCGGTATAGGTATAACCGTGCGTCAGGCCAACTCTACGACCGCTCATATCACTGGCACGTAAGCCACTTTCCTCCGAATTGCTTAGACCATAGATGCCAATCTCAGCTTTAAATATAGGTTCTTGATGAAATAAAAAGTCTGCACTGAGCTTACTATCTTTAAGACTGTCGAAACAGCCAAGCTCTTGACCGGTTTCCACCAGCATCAAACAACGTGCGTAAGGCGCTGATTTGAAATTAACGCTGACATCAACCGAGGCATAGGCCGCCTCAATCACCTCGACTGCAAAGCCGCGCAACTTACCGTCTTTTTGCGCGGAATATGGATACCAATCATCTTCACCAACCAAGGTGATCGTTTGCGCCTGCACAGAACAGACGCTCAATACCAACACGCACAACAGCGAGCCAGATCGCATCAAGACCAGACCGCGCCTAGCGAGCAAGTGAAGTAGTGAACTGAACAGATAGCGCATACGTAAAGCCATGTTGTGCTTATGAACTTTTTAAGTTTATATTTAAACATAATTTCCAAGCGCTGATTTGATATTTCTTCGAAATTCAAATGAAAAAAAACAGACGAGCGTTCGAAAAAGAAGTTATCTCAAAATAGAACTTCGTCGAAATTTCATGGTCATAGCAAAACAAAAACAGAACACGCCCGTAAAAACAAGGATTTTTCAGAATAGTGAACTATCTATTGAACAGAAATACCCATACCACCGGGACAAGATCAGTTCAACAAAAGATGTCATTACTTAATTGAGCAGACTAAGCAATCGAAACGAACGCAGCAAACAAAACAACAGCAAGACAACAAACAAACTCGCTAAAAGCCCACTTAACTACTTACTTTCTCTATCCAATATTATGAAACTACGCTCATTCATATTGACTGCATCACTCGCTAGCATGATCGCATCTGCCTATGCGGCATCCGCAGAGAACGCCTATGTCCGCTTTCCTAGTGTGCGTGCCGACTCGGTGATCTTCACCGCTGAAGGTGATTTATGGAAAGTTGGCATCAATGGCGGCGCAGCCCAGCGGCTCACCACTCACCCAGGCGCAGAGACCAATGCAGCGATTTCTCCTGATGGTAAGTGGATCGCCTATTCCGCAACCTACGAAGGCGCACAAGAAGCCTATGTGATGCCAGTCGGCGGTGGTGTGCCTAAGCGACTGAGCTTTGAGAATAGCACGGTCACGGTAGTGGGTTGGACAGCGCAAGGCGAAGTCTTGGTCACCATGCAAAACCAAACTGGCCCAGTAGCGCAAGCGGTCATTGCAGCCATCAATCCAAGTAACTTGCAGAAACAGATCTTCCCGATCACGGATGCTAACGAAGCGGCGGTAGATGAGAGCGGTAAGACTTTGTACTTCACACGCTTAGGGGCACACACGCGTGGTGACAATGTTAAACAATATCGCGGTGGCGCCTTGGCGCAATTGTGGAAATTTGATTTGGCCAGCAAGGGCGAAGCGGTCAATCTGTTTGCCAAAGACAAATCAAACAACCGTCGCCCTATGCTGTGGAAAAATCGTCTGTATTTCTTGAGTGATCGCGATGGTGCTTACAATGTGTATTCCGCCAATCTCGACGGTGGCGAAGTCAAAGCCCTCACCCGCCATCGTGAATGGGAAGTACGCAATCCACAGCTGGGCGACGGAAAGATTGCCTATCAACTTGGCGCCAATTTGCATGTGTTGGATATCGCCAGCCAAAACGACAAAATCGTTAATGTCGATTTGATTTCTGATTTCGATCAATCACGTCAACGCTATATCAAAAACCCGCTGGAGTATCTAACGAATGTACAGCTCGCAGCCAAGGACGAACGCTTAGTCTTCACTGCACGCGGTCAAATGAGTATCGCTGGAATTAGTCCACAACGTCGTATCGATATCAATTTACCCAACGCCGCACGTGCTCGCGAAGCGGTGTTTTCGCATGACGATCGTTACGTCTACGCGTTCGTTGATAGCACGGGCGAAAACGAAATCTGGCGCTTTGCCACCAATGGTAGCGGCAAAGGCGAACAACTAACCAAAGACGGCAGCACGCATCGTCTCAATATCTTCCCTTCACCCGACGGTAAATACTTGGCGCACACCGATAAACGTGGCCGCCTCTGGTTATTAGACTTAGCGACACGCACGAATGTGGTCATCGACGACGCCGGCAAACAAGGATATGGCAATCACGGTGACATCATCTGGTCTGCCGATAGCAAAACCATCGCCCTCACCCGCGCCAATAGCTCGCAAGGCCGCGAACAAATTGGCTTGTACGATCTCGATAGTAAGCAATTGCGTTTTGTAACGAGCGACCGCTATGAGTCTGAGTCTCCGGTATTTTCAGCGGATGGTCGTTGGTTGT
>CANHZI010000149.1 GCA_947464955.1 Oxalobacteraceae bacterium | reverse complement strand
GCTGAGGGTAAATTGGACTTGTTGACGGTGCTTGATTTCCGTATGAGTACCACTTGCTTGTATGGCGACATTGTCTTGCCGACAGCAACCTGGTACGAGAAGGATGATCTGAATACTTCCGACATGCATCCTTTCATTCATCCCTTGAGTGAAGCGGTGCAGCCGCTGTGGGAAAGTAAAACGGACTGGGAGATCTACAAAGGTATCGCTAAGAAGTTCACTGAAATTGGCGGTGACTATCTCGGCACGCGCAAAGACATCGTTCTGCAGCCATTAATGCACGATACACCAGGTGAACTCGGCCAAGCCTTCGAGCCCAAAGATTGGAAGAAAGGTGAATGTGATCTCATCCCTGGAAAGACTGCCCCAAATTTCGTCGTGGTCGAACGCAACTATAGGGAAATTTACAAAAAATTTACCTCGATCGGGCCATTATTAGACAAGTTGGGTAATGGTGGTAAAGGCATCAATTGGAACACTGAGCATGAAGTGCATGAAATTGGTGGCATCACCAAAGTGGTCACCGAAGACGGTGTGTCAAAAGGTCGTCCGCGTTTAGAAACAGCGATCGACGCCTGCGAAATGATCTTGACCTTTGCACCAGAAACCAATGGTCACGTTTCGGTCAAAGCCTGGGATGCGCTGTCAAAAATTACCGGGCGTGATCATACGCATTTAGCGGTCGGACGTGAACATGACAAGATTCGTTTCCGTGACGTACAGGCGCAGCCACGCAAGATTATTTCTGCTCCAACCTGGTCAGGCTTGGAATCAGAAGAAGTCAGCTACAACGCGGGCTACACCAACGTTCACGAATTGATTCCATGGCGCACCCTCACTGGTCGTCAGCAGTTCTATCAAGACCATCGTTGGATGCTCGATTTTGGTGAAGGTTTGTGTGTTTATAAACCGGCGATCGATACGAAGACTGTGGCACCGATGCTGAATAAGGCACCGAACGGTGAGAAAGAAATTGTCTTGAACTGGATTACACCACATCAAAAATGGGGTATCCACTCGACTTACTCTGACAACTTGCGCATGTTGACTTTGTCTCGTGGTGGTCCTCACGTGTGGGTGTCCGAGATCGAAGCCAAAGAAGCGGGCTTGGTCGATAACGATTGGGTTGAGGTTTTCAATAGCAACGGTACTTTGACGGCCCGTGTCGTTGTTAGTCAACGTGTGCCAAAAGGCATGTGCTTGATGTATCACGCTCAAGAGAAAATTGTGAACACGCCAGGTGCAGAATTGTCAGGTATGCGCGGCGGTATCCATAACTCCGTCACACGGGCAGTTTTGAAACCAACGCACATGATTGGTGGTTATGCCCAACAAGCTTACGGCTTTAACTACTACGGCACCGTCGGTAGCAATCGTGATGAGTTTGTGATCTTACGCAAGATGAAAAAAGTGGATTGGTTAGAAGGTAAATTGGAAGAGGAGTCCGCATCATGAAAATTCGCGCACAAGTAGGAATGGTGTTGAATCTCGATAAATGTATCGGTTGCCACACCTGTTCTGTGACCTGTAAGAACGTGTGGACCAGTCGTGATGGTGTGGAGTACGCGTGGTTCAATAACGTCGAAACGAAGCCAGGGATTGGTTATCCAAAGGAATGGGAAAATCAGAAGAAATGGCAAGGCGGTTGGCAGCGCAATGCCGCCGGTAAGTTGGAGCCGAAACAAGGTGGAAAACTGCGTATCTTGGCGAACATCTTCGCTAATCCGAATCTGCCACAGATCGACGACTACTACGAGCCATTTACCTTTGACTACGAGCGTTTGCAAAACGCACCATTGTCGCAAACACCACCGACCGCTCGTCCCGTCTCTGTCATCACTGGCAAAAAAATGGACAAGATTGTTTGGGGCCCGAACTGGGAAGATGACTTAGGTGGTGAATTTAGTTCACGTAGTCGTGATCAGCTGTTCGAAGGCATACAAAAGGAAATGTATAGCACTTTCGAATCGACTTTCATGATGTATTTGCCACGTTTGTGCGAACACTGCTTGAATCCAGCTTGCGTAGCTTCTTGCCCATCGGGCTCGATCTACAAACGTGAAGATGACGGTATTGTATTGGTCGATCAAGACAAGTGCCGCGGTTGGCGTATGTGTATCTCTGGTTGCCCTTACAAAAAGATTTATTACAATTGGAGTTCAGGCAAAGCAGAGAAATGTACCTTCTGTTATCCACGTATCGAAGCAGGTCAACCGACCGTGTGCTCCGAGACGTGCGTAGGCCGCATTCGTTACCTCGGTGTCTTGCTGTATGACGCCGATAAAATCGAAGCAGCGGCATCGACACCAAATGAGAAAGACTTGTATCAGGCGCAGTTAGATTGCTTCTTAGACCCGCATGATCCTGCAGTCATCGCTGAAGCGCGCAAGCATGGCATTCCAGAGAGCTGGATTGAGTCTGCACAGAAATCGCCAGTCTACAAAATGGCGATGGAATGGAAGATTGCTTTCCCACTGCATCCAGAATATCGCACCTTGCCTATGGTTTGGTATGTGCCTCCGCTGTCGCCAATTCAAAAAGCAGCAGAAGCTGGCCACATGGGTATGAATGGCATTATTCCTGACGTGAAGTCTTTGCGTATTCCAGTGCGTTACTTGGCGAACTTACTGACGGCAGGCAAAGAAGAGCCGGTCTTGCAAGCACTTGAAAAAATGTTGGCGATGCGTGCCTACAAGCGTTCCGAAGTAGTGCATGGCGAACTCGACCAGGCGGTGCTGAAGCAAGTCGGCTTGACTGCGGCACAAGTCGAAGACATGTATCAAACGATGGCGATTGCCAACTACGAAGACCGATTCGTGATTCCTTCCTCGCATAAAGAAATGGTGGAAGATAGCTTCAACGAAAAAGGCAGCTGTGGCTTCACGTTTGGTAATGGCTGCTCCGGCGGCACCTCCGATGGTTCTTTGTTTGGTAAGAAGCCGCAGGGTAGTGTGATTTTTGTGGATATGCCGAAGTCACGCAAGAAGTTATCGACCACCGAATAGGATGCGTGATAAGTCCAATTCTCGGGCGCATAGCTGTGTCGAAAATCCTCGCAATACCGAGGTATCGCTCCGGCGAACTTGCGAATGCGTTCTTGCTCTGCATCCCGATAATTGAATTTCTCAACGATCCTATGAGAAGAATTGAAACCTGTAGGGCGGGTGAAACCCGCGCCGCACGAACTTAATTGGGACAGTACGGGTTTCACCGGCTCTACAAAAAAGCCTCTGTGTTGAGATGTTTTAAAAAAAAAGGAAATCGTATGCAAATGTATCGCATCCTGTCGGCACTGTTAAGCTATCCGCAAGCAGATTTGATCGAGGCCTTGCCAGAGATTCGTGCTGCGTTAGCAGACGACCTGGAAAGTCTACAAGCCTTGCAGCCTTTGCTCGACTATTTGCAGTCGCATAGTCTGATTGAAGTGCAAGAGAACTACGTCGGCACTTTCGATCGCACACCCTCCGTCGCTTTGCATTTGTTTGAACACATTCATGGCGAGAGCCGTGATCGTGGACAGGCCATGGTCGATTTGATTGAAGAGTATCGTCGTTTCGGATTCGAACCAGAGATCAGTGAATTGCCAGACTATGTTCCTTTGTTCTTGGAATTTTTAAGTTTGGTCGATGATGAGGTCGCAGAACGCTTGCTTGGCGACGCGATTCACGTTTTAGCGGCGATTGGTGTTCGGTTGCAGCGCAAAGAAAGTCCGTATGCCAATGCACTTTTGGTGTTGACTTCGTTCACTGATGTCGTACCGCAAGAACAGGGTGAGCCTCCAGTGCGTGATATGGATGATGCGATGGAAACATTTGGCCCTGGTGCAGATGGCGTTGAGCCCTTGTTGAAGCCGGGAGCGTCGTGTTCTTCGAGTGGTACCGGCGCTGGCGTGCAGGCAGTGAACTTTTATCCGCGTCAAGCGAAGCTGGCTGGTCCTGAATTGCGGTCTTAGGGGAGTCATTCCCGCGAAGGCGGGAATCCAGTGTCGTAATTGCTGTTGATGGTCATACGCAAGACACTGGGCTCCTGCCTGCGCAGGAGCGACAACATCAGGTTTAGAAATACTTGCCGCAGGCGATGCAGTATTAAAAGCGACATTAATTTAGGAGTTTATGATGGACTACTTACATCAATTTTTATATGGTATCTACCCCTACATCGCGCTGGCGATTTTCTTACTGGGTAGCTTGGCGCGTTTCGAACGTGAACAATATACGTGGAAGAGTGACTCATCGCAGATGCTGAAAACTGGCAATTTGCGCCTCGGGAATATCTGTTTCCACATCGGCGTGCTCGGTTTGTTCTTCGGCCACTTGGTCGGCTTGTTGACACCCGTTAGTGTGTGGCATGCCCTGGGAGTGAGTCATGGCTTTAAACAAATGATCGCAATCGTGATGGGCGGTAGCTTTGGTAGCTTGTGTATGTTCGGTTTACTGATTTTGTTACATCGTCGTTTGACAGAGCCACGCATTGCTGCGGTCACCAAAACTGGCGATAAAGTACTGTTGCTATGGATCTTGGTCACGCTGGGCTTGGGCCTCTCCACCATCTTCGAATCTCTCGAACACCGTGATGGTCACATGATGGTGTTGCTCATGACCTGGGCTCAGCATATCGTCACTTTCCGTGGTGACGCAGCGAGTTTTATTGAAGGCGCACCGCTCTTGTTCAAAGCGCACTTGTTCATGGGCTTGACCTTGTTTTTGATCTTCCCTTTCACACGTCTGGTTCACGTATGGAGTGGTTTTGCTTCGGTTGGATATTTGAGCCGTGCGTGGCAGTTAGTGCGTTCGAGATAGTATAAGAAAGCCTTATGCGAAGAAGTTTCCCAAGAAGTGCAGAGTATTGTAGATGGGCGAGAAAATTGTGGATTCAATTGAGATCTCTCTTTGGTTTCTCTGTACCTGTGTGTTGAGAAGTTTAGAATTTAATAGGAGGCCATCATGCCCGTCATCGTCAACAATTACGAACTCAGCGATGCTGAGATGGAGCAAGAATTGCCCCAACATCAAGGGGCAGTTGATCCAATCAAGAGTGCCATGACGGCATTAGTCTTGCGTCGGGTGTTGGTAGACAAGGCCAATGAATATGGTTTTAGTGGTGACGATGAACAAAAGATCGAAGACTTGTTGGCACAAGAATTGAAAGTGCCGGACGCAAGCGAAGAAGAATGTCGTCGTTATTACGATCTACATCAACCGCGCTTTCTGGTTGGTGAATTGGTCGAGGTGAATCATATTCTGTTTCAAGTGACAGCTAACGTCGACCTCGATGCGCTTCGTCAACAAGCACAATCTGTCTTAGATGAATTGATTTCACAGCCCAGTGAATTCGCTAAGGCGGCGAAGACATACTCGAATTGTCCTTCCGCAGAAGTGGGTGGCAATTTAGGGCAATTGGGTCGTGGTGATACTGTTCCTGAATTTGAAAAAGCTATTTTCAGTGCAGCTGCGCATAGCGTCATCAGCCGCCTCGTCGAAACTCGTTTTGGGCTGCATATCATCCAGCTGGGACGCAAAGTCGCTGGCCGTCTGGTGCCGTTTGAGCAAGTTCAGAATCAGATCGCGGATGCCATGCAAAGAGCGAGTTACGACCGTGCATTGCAACAGTACTTGAAAGTAGTGGTGGGGCAGGCGCAGATTACCGGTATTCAGTTGGAAGGCGCGTCAAGCCCCTTGGTGCAATGATGATTGGATTAGCAACCGTATAGTAATAATAGGAAGAATCATGTCAGAAGCAATGATGAAATTGGTGAAACAGCACCAAGAGTGTGATGATCAACTTAATCGTGTGGAAGTCGCTTTGAATAAGCAAGACTTCGCATCTGCTGGGCGCAATTTTCGCTTATTCAATGAGCAGTTAGAAGACCATTTCCGGATTGAAGAAGAGCGTCTGTTTCCTGCCTTTGAAAGTGCGACGGGGATGAGGGACGGCCCCACTGTTGTAATGCGGGCAGAGCACCTTGAAATTCGTTCTTTGCGAGATCAATTAATGCAAGAAATTGAAGCCGCGGATGCCAACGCGGCGCGCGCCAGCATAGATACGATGAATGTCTTGATTCAACAGCACAACGTCAAGGAAGAAAACATCTTGTATCCGATGTGCGGCGGTAGCATTCCACATTTGAACCGCATTTTGGGATTCGGTGGTTGTGGTGGTGTTTGCTCCTGCGCTGCCTGAAGCGCCTGAATCATTGCTTACTACGCGGCATAAACGATTGCCTAGCGGATCAAATGGCGAAAAATAGCCGATGCTGAATTATGACTTAGCACCGCGACCGGCAATCATTTTTGGTTGCCTCCTCCCCGCCCCTTGGCTGGGCGTGTTGGCAGGCGTGATGCTAGCCATCGCACCCGGTGAAGGATTGCCGCACCGCTTCTCTCCCATAGTTCTTAGCTTGACACATATCCTCGCGTTGGGAATGTTGGCACCGGTGATGATAGGGGCGCTATTTCAATTATTTCCGGTGGTCGGTGGGCAAGCGGTTCGCCTATCGCGCTATATTGCACCGTTCTTAGCATTAGGTTCGAGCGCGATCGCATTGAGCCTAAGCTACGCTTTCTATTACCATTCCAGTTTCTCTTTTAGTCTGGCGTTTGGCCTAGCTGCCGTGTTGTTTTCTGCGGTGGTGATTGCATTGTTCGATGCGGGCATGGCGATGCGCTTACCACCGCATCGCGACGCAAGCTTACTTACCCTCCGTGCGATTGCTTTGCCATTGTTTTCGCTGGTCTCGTTTGGCTTGGGCTTACTCGCCAGCTTACTCGCCAGCTTACTCGGCTGGTGGACGATAGATTTACTGTCGGTTCTGCGTCTCCATGTGGCATGGGCTTTGATCGGTTGGTTAGCCTGTCTTATTCTTGGTGTCGCCACCACTGTGTTTCCGATGTTTTGGCAGTGCCCACGACCGGCACCAGTCTGGCATCGATTCACACCGGTTCCGATCTGGACTGGTTTGCTGTTGTACAGTGCGACCGGGTCGGATTCCTTGCAAACAGTGATCTTGACTGTTGTTCTGGTTTTCGTTTGTAGCTTGCTGTGCTTCGCTTTGCGTCACGTACTGAAGGCGAAACGACGCTTCGATGCGGCCTGGCCTTTGTGGCTGCTGTGTGTCACCAGCTGGCTAATCGCTGCACTATTGAGTTTACTGTGTATGCATGCCACGTCTGTATTGCCAGAGCCCGTGGTAAATAGTATGCCTTGGATGATTGGTGTGCTGGTCTTGGTTGGCGGTGGCGTGTGCGCAGTGAATGCGATGTTGGGGAAAATCATTCCGTTTCTGGTATTTCTGCATTTAAGACGGACAATTCCCATGGGACAGTGCATTCCCAGCATGCAGTTGATCTTGCCACCGAAGTACTTGAAATGGCAGGCGCACTTGTTAATGCTTAGTCTCATGAGCCTACTTTTGCTTCCTATGCTCCCATCATTGTTTCGCATCGCGGGTGGTATTCTTTTCGCGATATCACAAGCTTTTCTTGCTGTTTTGTTGTTGAAATGCCTATTTCAATTTCGTCAGCATCTGAGAATTTATCTACTGGGAACTGTCAAAACTTGATCCCAATCAAAATTTATCCCCCAAAAGAACTAGATGATTTAGCTTGCTGACCAATTGTGGTTGAAGACCAAGCTGCGCACAATGGCAGCATGGATACAAATATCATCGAATCGAACTCAGCCTTGACGAATCAGCACCGCTTGCGTGACCGCTTTGGGCGCTATGTTGACTATTTGCGCGTGTCGGTGACAGATAAATGCGATTTGCGTTGCAGTTATTGCATGCCCAAGGGATTTCGAGGTTTCGAAGAACCCGAGAATTGGCTCAGTTTCGCTGAAATTGAAAGAGTGGTCGCCGCATTCGGACGTCTTGGAGTGAAACGCGTACGGCTGACTGGAGGAGAACCTTTGTTGCGGCGTAACTTGTCGGATTTGGTCGCGGCTTTGGCCAGCCATCGCGAACTCGAGGACATTTCTTTATCGACCAATGCCACGCAGCTAGAGAAACACGCGCAGGCACTATTTGATGCAGGCGTCGGACGCATTAACGTCAGTTTAGATAGTTTAGATCGCGCCTGTGTGCAGCAGATTACGGGCAGTGATAGTTTCGAACAAGTTTTGCGCGGCCTGCAACGCGCAAAGCAAGTGGGCATTCAACCGATTAAATTGAATATGGTCGTGATGCGGGGTATCAACGATCATGAAGTAAGTCGTATGACCGCATTTTGTATGCGAGAAGGTTTTATTTTACGTTTTATAGAAGCGATGCCGATGGGTAGCACGGGCCAGGCTAGTGCGTACTGCGACCTTGGGCCTATTCGAGATCAATTAGTACGAGAGTTCGATTTAGTACCTGTCGTGAAGGAACTCGGTGGTGGCCCCGCTCGTTATTGGCAATCACGAGACGGCTCAGCGACGATAGGCTTTATCTCGCCTATCAGTCAGCATTTCTGCGCCAGTTGCAATCGGGTGCGGCTTGCAGTTGATGGCACTTTGTATATGTGCTTAGGTCAAGAAGCCGCATTTCCCTTGCGACCGTATTTGCGAAGCGGAATTTCCGAAGACGACTTAGAAGCATTGTTGATCGAAGCCATAGAGCTGAAACCGGAACGTCATGAATTCTCGAACAAGCCGTATCAAGTGTTACGATTCATGTCGCAAACTGGCGGTTAGCGTGTGATGTGTATGAGGCAGGGATAGAACTATGGAAGTAAGAAATATTCATCAATTCATTGAAGGTTTTCAACGCTTTCAGTCTAAGTATTTTTCTGGCGAGACAAAACTCTACGATAAATTAAGTGGCGGGCAAAGTCCAACCACCCTCTTGATTGGCTGCTGTGATTCGCGCGTCGACCCTGCGCTGCTACTCGATTGCGATCCTGGTGATATTTTTGTGATTCGCAATGTGGCCAATCTGGTTCCACCCTGCAATGAGACAGGTAATCAACAAGGTGTTAGTGCCGCGATACAGTTTGCTGTTGAAGCGCTACAGGTACAACGTATTATCGTCATGGGCCACGAAAAGTGTGGAGGCATACGTGCACTAATGCAGGGCTACAAGCCAAGTCGTAAGATTGATTTCATCGGTCGTTGGATGCGTATTGTTGAGCCCGTTAAGAAGGAAGTGTTGAGTCGCCTCTCTCATTGCAGTGTGGATGTGCAAAATCATGCTTGTGAGTTGGGGGCGATTATCTTGTCTCTCAATAACTTGCGGAGTTTTCCTTGGGTCAAAGAACGCGTAGACGCCGGTCAACTCGCATTACATGGTTGGTACTTCGATATGACGCATGGTTCTTTACTGGCCTATTCCGATCGAACAGATACTTTTCTGCCTATGGTTTGTCCCTTGGGAGTGAGTCATGCCGAGGCGCATGATCGATTATTGGAGCAAGAAGCCTGTTCCACGATGAGTGCAGCGATTTTGGAGATTTAAGATGCTACTATTTCGTTGACAGTTTGAGGGCATAAGGATTCCTATGAAAATGAATGTGAAACAGGGCGTTGGAGCACAGGTGATTCCCATCGGGAAGCGCTTGACGTTTCGCATCTTGTTGATGACTGCTATTGGTTTGTTGTTGACGCTCGCAGCGATTGCTTACACCTTGGTCTTATCTTGGCAACTGGAAGGGGGAGGTGCGGCGATCAATGAAGCAGGAAGTTTGCGTATGCGCTCTTATCGACTGGTGCAGTTGATTGGACATCCTATGCCCGAATATTCTGCACCTCGTGAGTTAGCGGAGTTTGATCGTGTGCTGCAGGATTTACAGCAAGGTGATCCACGACGACCTTTATTTTTGCCTCAAACTGAAGCAATACGGGCGCAGGCGCGGCAAGTGGATGAGGTGTGGGAGAACCTGATGCGACCTGAGCTTGAACAGGTGATGCGTCTAGCTGAAGGCGAGGAAAAGCAGCAGGCTTTGGATATCTATCTTAAAAAACTGCCGAGTTTTGTCGACAGTATTAATCGCCTCGTGTCCTTAGTTGAAGTCGAGCTTGCAGAGAAAACGACTTGGTTGCGCTTATGTCAGACCGCGCTGATCTTTATGTCCTTAGCGGCTAGCGTTGCTCTCTTGTACTTGCTGTATTTGTGGATTGTTGGGCCAGTGACGCGTATGCGTGCTGGCATCGCCAAGATGAGCCAAGATGAACTTGACGTTCGTTTGCCAATAGAATCTGAAGATGAATTCGGCGTATTGGCACAAGCCTTTAATCAAATGGCCGATCACGTGCAAGGCGTGCATAGAACGCTTGAAGAGCGGGTCTTAGAAAAGACTGCAAAGTTGCAGGCGCAAAATCACGAAATGAGTACTTTGTATGAAATTGCAGGCTTTCTTGCGGGTCCGCATGCGATTGAAGAACTGTGCCGTGGTTTCTTGCATCGAATTATGCAACGCATGCGTGCCGATGGTGGTACGGTGCGCATAATTGATAAACTTAGCGATAACATGCATATCACAGTACATGAGGGTGTGTCTGATCACATGATAGAACAAGAGCATTGCATCAAGAAGGATGATTGCTTGTGTGGCGCCGCGACACAACAGGGCGTGATTTTGGTGCGTGATTTCCGTATGTTGGATCAGCAAAAACGCTACCGATGTGCTGAAGAAGGCTATGTTTCATTGGCAGTGTTTCAGATCATGGCGCGTGATCAGGTATTAGGTACATTTTCCTTGCACTTCCTGAAGGAACGCTTGGTCACAGCCGAAGAACGGCGCTTACTGGAAACCCTGGGTAAGAATCTCGGCGCAGCGATTGAGAATCAAAGGTTGATCGCCAAAGAGAAAGAGTTTGCGGTCTCACAGGAGCGCAATCTATTAGCCCAAGGCTTGCACGATAGCATTGCGCAAGGGCTCAATTTTTTAAATCTACAAGTGCAAATGCTCGACGATGCACTAAAGCGTGGTGATTTGGTCGAGATCGCTGATATTTCACCTTTGCTGAAGGCTGGTGTGCAAGAAAGTTACGAAGATGTACGTGAACTATTACTCAACTTCCGTACCCGTTTGCAAGACAGTAATCTTGAGGGCGAGATGCGTAACGTTGTGGCGAAATTTCAACGTCAAACCGGAGCCCACGCGACCATCGATTTCCGAGGCACTGGCGCGCCTTTGGCACCGGAGCAACAACTGCAAGTTCTATTTATATTGCAAGAAGCTTTGTCGAATGTACGAAAGCATGCGCAAGCAGGGCAAGTGAAAGTGGAAGTTGAAAATGAGCGTGATTTTTCTTTGCGTGTCAT
>CANHZI010000148.1 GCA_947464955.1 Oxalobacteraceae bacterium | reverse complement strand
GAAACTTCTACGAGAAAGGCTGGTTAGCCTCCTCAAAGACGAACGACCCGATCGAAAATTCGACCGGGTCGTCAAGGCAAAACCAAACAGATATGCCGTTCGTACGCTACGAAAAACTTCTTAACTGAACGGCATTACTCCTTCGCGGGAGGCTTTTTCTATTTGGCGAGATGAGTTCGCAAATCAACACCGAACTTTGAGGAAGCGATAGGAGGGTAAGTTGACCGAATTTGAGCGTGTCTGCTTGCCTCAGAATGAATGACTTTAATTTGCTTTTTTTCTAGGCCTAGTTCATGCTAGTTCCTCTTTTGATTCAGACTCAATTTTTCAGGGGAGTAAGGCTATGAGCAATTCCATTCGTACCTGCCTTTGGTTTCGTGATGGTCGGGGCCAAGAAGCGGCGCAGTATTACTGCTCCTTGATTCCAAATAGCAAAGTCGAAAACGCCCACGTCGGCGATAACGGCTATGGTACTTTTTCTGTGATCGACTTTAACCTCGGTGGTGTCCCATATCAAATCCTCGACGCAGGACCGATGTTCAACTTGAGTGAGGCGGTGTCGATTGCAGTTGCGACGGACGATCAAGCTGAAACTGATCGACTGTGGGCAGCGTTCACGAGTAACGGTGGAGAGGAAACCGCATGCGGCTGGTTGAAAGATCGCTTTGGCGTGTCGTGGCAGATTTATCCCAAGCGTTTGCTGGAATTGACGATGAATATCGATAAAGAAGTATCGCGCAAAGCGATGGCTGCAATGATGAAGCAGAAGAAAATTGAGATTGCTGAGATTGAAGCTGCAGTGCGGGGCTAGGCTAGCGTATTAGTATTGTTCTTGGCAATGCACTTGGGGTGCGAAAACGTGGGGTGAAAGAATCTTGCACCGATCAACTAGCTTTTTTAGTCAAGAATGACGATGTCTCGCTCCCTATAAAACCTTGACGATGAGATAATAGAAATGAGTCGCAATGAATTGCAGTGAATCTCACTGAATCGAATTGAATTGCATTGAATTGCAGTGAGCCGCAGTGCGCTCTAGCTTTAGGTTTCGCTGTCAAAAATCGTGGATTACATTAGTGCATTTGAATAGTACGGACTACATCATGACCGAATCAAACAATCAGGGTAGCGAACATATCATCCAACGTTTTCAGCCGCATCAGATTGAAGCTGCGTTGGCCTATTTTAACGAACATGGGTATTGCGTGTTCAGTAAGGCGTTTGATATCGCACTGGGAAAGGCCTTTTGGGATGATGTTGAGTATCAGATCGCCCATAACGAGCAGTTAAGTTATTCTCTCTACGGGAAAGTTTATCAAGGCCCTAATACTCCGCCGGATGGAAAGAAACTGCCGCGCATTATCGATATCGAAAGCCATTCTGAACTGGCGCGCCAGTTGATTTTGATTTCACCGATCGCAAAATTTTTGCATGCGCTGTATGGCTGTCCTGCAACTTGTATGCAGACACTAACCTATAAATTTTCAAGTGAACAGCGCGCGCATTCCGATAAAGTGTTGGTGAGCCCACCCTATGTTGGCCCTTATGATCGCGAGACATTGGCGGCTTCTTGGCTGGCCTTAGAGGCATCGAGCGAAGCAAATGGCGCGCTCATTATCTATCCAGGATCTCATAAATTGCCAAAGCGCAGTTTGTTTGATGGTTTTGATGATAGTTATTTGGCCTATACCAATTGGCTCGACTCATGGTTGCAGGAGAACGGTTTTAAGGGCGTCACCTTCCGTGCTGAGCCAGGCGACATCCTGTTTTGGCATGGCGATTTTATTCATGCTGGCGGTGCCATTCAGTCCCCGAGCGAGACCCCACCTACGCGTCATAGCTTAGTTTGCCACTATGCGCGTATTCCCGAGAATCAAGCTAGCCTCGACGCAGGCTGGACCCGCGTCAAACTTCCTGGTGGAAGTTATTATCAGTTGGTTAGTGCTGTGAGTGCAGAAACGCCAGCGCCAACACCAGCGAGCCTTATGCAAAGGCTTAAGGCGCGTGTCGTTTCGTTGATGGGAAAATCGAAAGGCACATAAGTGCGTTGATCACATATGCTTAGTTGTGAATTGACGATGAATCGATTGAGGCAGATCTGACACTCGATCTCGATCTATCGACGAGAAAGGTAAATTGAGAGCAAGGCACCGCTTTCATCAGACCTACATCAGTAGTGTCAACTCTTTCACAATATTATTTGGAGTTCTTGATTTAAAGGAGCGCAGTTTGAAGTCGATCTTTGTTTTCATATTTCTTGCTTTCTTAAGTTCATTAGTGCGAGCGGACGATATCGCCGACAACATGAAAAAACGAGGGTTTGTAGAAAAGCCTGTACCAACTGCTTCTGCCGATCGTTCTAAGGCGAATCAAGATCCTCGATCGTTTCGGCTTTCACTTGCTCCATCGCTCATCATTGAACAGCGCGAGCGTGGTTTCGCGCGGGAAAACCTGGTCTTTGATGCGGGTACGGTCAAATACATAGGCGTTAATCAAGGCGAGTTTGGTGGCGGCCTTTATCTCAATGAATACAAGGCCAATGAAGCTCCTTTTTTCAGAGGGAATATACAGGCACTCATCCCGTTGAACGATGATCTCTACATACTCTCTGGCCTTTCACACCTTGTTTCCAGTCACGGAGCAATACACGTCATTCGCAACTACAAGACGCCGACGCAACCCGTTCGTGTCACTTTATTGCCTGACGCGCCGGCTGCGGCTTTGGTACGGGAAGGAAATGACGGCAAAAAGTCGATTGTATTTGTTGGTTCTTCCAGTCTGATGGAATTCACGCCAGATTCTCGTCTCGAAATCATTGCTTTCGACGCTTTTTGGTACACGCTTTACCCAAGTTCAGTGGTAAAACAGAACAATAGCTATTTCATTGGCATACGCTCAGGCATCGCGGTTGTTACGCCAAACCTGAGGACATCTAGTGTCAGATATTTTGTCCCGGAATAGGGGGCGATATGAGGTTTTTCTGTGTAAATCGGATTGACGTGCTAGCCAAAGGTTCGATGGTTTTCAGTCATGTTCCTATCTGGAATATTTTTTAAAGTGTGAATAAACGTGCGTGGTCGGTGTAAATATGGGTAAGAACATGCTGCTATCTGGGTTGATCGGATTCTGTGCAGCGTTTGGATTTCTCCTTTTGACCATTATGTCAGTCTTGTTGGTTGGTGGTGATGGCACCGCTCCCACAATCACCCACGTTATGCTTTCGCTGATTGAATTCCCAGTGAAGCTTCTTGCACTTTCGGCCGACTCTTGGATTCTGGCGGCATCATTTTGGGGTGGCGTAATCGCCGTCTTCACTTGCGCCATATTACAAATGATCAGAGTCTTGCGCAGGATCTAATTGCTTTTTAGTCGTATGATCGAAGTGCTTGAAGTGCGATTACTTTGCGCTAAGTGTACCCATCAATTACCACGTAAAATCATCAGGAATCTTGTAGTCGGCATACGGATCGTCTTCATCGACCTCGTCGGATGATTTTTTGACGCGTATCACGAGTGATGGATCGCGTTCCTCGATTTTTTCGGCAATGACGCGCGGCAGTAATTCTGTTTTGCCGTCGACGCAGACGATCATGAGCCGACCCGCAATTAAATGTTTTTGCACCTCTTCAGATACGTAGATCTTGTCGATCTTGGTGCCATGCGTGTAGTAGTAGGCGATGTCGCCATTGCCCTTGCTTTGTCGATTGGTTTGGACCATCTGCACGATTTGTGCAAATACGGCTTTTTGAGCAGCGGCGGCATCGCGTTGTGCATTGAGTTCGCGTGCGCGCTCGGCATTTTTTCTTTGTAGTTCTTGTGCCGCTAAACGTGCTTCGTCGACGCTCTCGGTGCCTGTTCTGCGTTCGTCCTTCTTCTGATTGGCTTTGTCGTGATGGATTTGTTTGGCTTTGCCTTTGCTGACTAAGCCAGCTTTTAAAAATTGGTCTTGAAGTGAGGCCATGATGCGTTTCCCAAAAAACAGGGTGATCGGTATAAAAAGAGGGCGCATTAGTATGCGCCCTCGATATTGCTTCGTGTAGTCAAGTAGGGCGGGGGAAACCGCTCTAGGTGTGTGTTCTACTAGTCAGAATTAACCCAGCTTTGCAAACTGCTCCTTCATTTTACTCAATGTCGCAGAAAAGCCCGCTACGCGTTCTTTCTCTTGTTCGACCACCGCTGCAGGCGCACGTGCCACAAAACTTTCATTGCTGAGTTTGGCTTGCGCTTTGTTGATTTCAGCTTCGAGTTTGGCCATTTCTTTCGACAGGCGTTCGCGTTCTGCGGCGACGTCGATTTCTACTTTCAACATCAGCTTAGTTTCGCCGACGATGGAGACAGGCGCAGGTGAGTCTGGCAATACATCGAGGATCTGTACTTCAGACAATTTCGCCAAGGCTGCCATGTAAGGTGCGTAGCTTTCCATGCGTGCTTTGTCTTCTGCGTTTGCTGGTTGCAATAACAGCGGTACGCGTACAGCTGGTGACAACTGCATTTCACCACGCAAGTTACGGCATGCATCGGTGGCGGCTTTGAGACCAGTCATCCAGCCCTCGGCAGCCTCGTCGATCGCTTCTGCATTCACCAATGGGTAAGCTTGCATCATAATGGAATCGCCTTCGGCTTTCAGTGTTTTGCCTGCCAATGGTGCGACGGTTTGCCAGAGTGCTTCGGTGACGAATGGAATCACTGGGTGCGCCATGCGCAAGGTGACTTCCAACACACGCAACAAAGTGCGGCGGGTGGCGCGTTGTTGGGCTTCGCTGCCTTGTTGTACTTGGACTTTCGCCACTTCCAAATACCAATCGCAGTATTCATCCCACACAAACTTGTAGATGGCGGAGGCGATATTGTCGAAGCGGTAGTCAGCAAAACCTTTCTCGAGTTCTGCTTCCGTGCGTTGCAAAGTCGAGATAATCCATTTATCGGCTTGTGAGTAGTCGAGATCATTGTCGCTGGCTGTGCCTGTGAAGCCGCAGTCTTTGCCTTCGGTGTTCATCAAGACGAAGCGTGTGGCGTTCCACAACTTATTGCAGAAGTTACGATAACCTTCGCAACGACCTAAGTCGAAGTTGATGTTGCGGCCCAGCGATGCATAGCTCGCCATCGTGAAGCGCAGCGCGTCTGTGCCGTAGGCTGGAATGCCGTCAGCGAATTCTTTGCGTGTCGCTTTGTCGATGCTTGCTGCTTGTTTGGGGTTCATCAAACCAACGGTACGTTTCGCTGCCAAATCATCGACGCTGATACCATCGATCAAGTCGATAGGGTCGAGCGTATTGCCTTTCGACTTGGACATTTTTTGACCGCTAGAATCGCGTACCAAGCCGTGTACATAGACCGTGTGGAATGGCACCTTGCCTGTGAAGTGCGCGGTCATCATGACCATACGCGCTACCCAGAAGAAGATGATGTCAAAGCCGGTGACCAATACGGAAGAGGGCAAGAACAGTTTGCTGTCCACCGTCAATTCTGGCCAGCCCATCGTCGAGAAGGGAACCAAAGCAGAAGAGAACCAGGTATCTAGCACGTCGTTATCACGGTTCAAGGTACCTGTGTAACCAGCCGCGGCAGCTTTTGCTTTAGCTTCGGCTTCATCTCGCGCGACGAAAATTTCGCCGTTCTCTCCATACCATGCTGGGATTTGATGACCCCACCACAATTGACGTGAAATACACCAGTCTTGAATATTGTTCAGCCATTGGTTGTAAGTCGTGTTCCAGTTTTCTGGTACGAACTTCACTTCACCATTCGCGACTTTTTCGAGCGCGACTTCAGCAATCGATTTGCCTGGGAAGTGTGTGCCTTCCGGAGCGGGTTTACTCATCGCCATAAACCATTGGTCGGTCAGCATCGGTTCGATGACGACATTCGTACGGTCGCCACGTGGCACCATTAGTTTGTGCGGTTTGACTGATTCGAGCAAACCTAAAGCATCAAGGTCAGCGACCATTTGCTTACGAGCGACAAAGCGGTCCATGCCTTGGTAGGCGGCTGGGCCGTTTTCATTGATCTTGGCATCCAAAGTTAAGATACTGATCAAGGCTAAGTTATGACGTTGGCCAACAGCGTAATCGTTGAAGTCATGGGCTGGTGTAATCTTCACGCAGCCAGTGCCGAACTCTTTGTCGACATAGCTATCTGCGATGACTGGGATTTCACGATCAGTCAAAGGCAATTTCAACATTTTGCCAACGAAAGCAGTATAGCGCTCGTCGGTTGGATCAACCGCAACAGCAACGTCACCGAGCAAAGTTTCCGGACGTGTCGTCGCTACTGTTAAGTGACCACTGCCATCGGCGAATGGATAACGGATATGCCACATGGAGCCGTCTTCTTCTTCCGATACCACTTCCAAATCAGACACCGCTGTACCCAATACTGGGTCCCAGTTCACCAAACGTTTACCGCGATAGATCAGACCTTGTTCTACCAAGCGCACGAAAACTTCTGTCACCACTTTGGAACGTTCTGCGTCCATCGTAAAGTATTCACGATTCCAATCGGCAGACGCGCCCATGCGACGCATTTGGCCCGTAATCGTGGAGCCTGATTTTTCTTTCCATTCCCAGACTTTTTCCAAGAATTTTTCACGGCCTAGATCGTGGCGAGAAATTTTTTGTGCATCGAGCTGGCGTTCCACCACGATTTGCGTCGCGATACCTGCGTGATCGGTTCCGGGTACCCATGCCGTGTTATGGCCACGCATACGGTAATAACGTGTCAAGCCATCCATAATGGTTTGGTTAAAGGCATGACCCATGTGCAAAGTGCCAGTGACGTTTGGTGGTGGGAGCTGGATACTGAACGATGGTTTGGACTCATCGGTCGTGGCTGTAAAGTAACCGCGTTTTTCCCATTCCGTGCGCCAAAACGATTCAATATTGGCGGGCTCAAAAGATTTGGCTAATTCCATGATGTGGTCTGACTAAAAAGTAAGTTGAAGATCTGCAGTGCCACGACTTTTGAGGCACTTACCCAAGCGATTTGGGAAAGCTAAAAAGCGCGCGGCGAAACCCTTGATTATAAATGAGCATTGCCCTCAGACTGAGACTATCTCGTGGGAAATTTGCGTTGCAGATATATTAAATCCGGGTTTCATGATTATTTTGTAAATAAATGAAAATGGTTTGTCAAAAAATGTGGACAAAAACCGCCCCCAGTCACGAAAAAATTACTTGATGCCATATGGAAAATGCTAGGATATGGAAACGCTTAGTCTATTTTCACTGTACTTTTCGACTTCAAAATCGATCAAAGTAAGAAAATGATCATTTCTATCGCCATAGCATCAAAACAATAGCAAGCACTTGAGTGCAGGCATGATAAGAGTGAGGAGATAGCGTTTGAGACATAACGCAAACAATAAAAAATGTCAGTGCAATGCATATTGAACGCATGCTTGGTAAAGGTGAATGGGACATGATGGATTCTTTTGAACAATCCGCTCTGTGTGAACCCTCTCGCGCGCATCAAAAAAATAGCAAAAAACATATTATTTTATCGCAAGTGTTGGCGCTTGCGACGGCTTTCGCTTTTTCCCTTAATCCAGCCTATGCAGAAGACGATGCGCTGCTGCACAAGATTGATCAAATCCAAGAACTCTCCGATCGCAATAACGAAGAAGGAATTCGGCAGTTACTTGAGTTAAAGAAGAACATGCCTGCAAATGCGAGCGCGCGCGCACGTCTTGATTTGATCAGTGTATTAGGTGGGCTTTATTTTGATGCTGGAAAAGTTAAAGAAGGAAGCGAGCTACAAGAAGAGTTTAAACGCCTCGCACAACAACTCAATGATAAAGATGCGCTGACTTTCTTGTCTATCGTTGCGGCCTTCGATGTTTACGAAAAGTCGGGCTACGATAGTGCTTACGCCTATCTAGATAGTTTGGCGCCGACCATAGAAAAGGCGAGCCCTTCTTTGAAGTTCCGCTACGCCTCGATCAAATCTCAGTTTTATAGCTCGCAGAACAAGTCTGACTTGGCCCTCAAGCAGTATCTATATATGCTTGATCTCATCGAGAAGCTCCCACGTCGCCAGTTGCAGGCGCGAATGATTACTTGGGAGCGTATATCGGGTTTGTACCTTGGCTTGAAAGATCCGAAGAAAGCATTGGAGGCGACAACAGAAGCCTTGGCTGTTTCGTCTGCCACGGCTGTACCGAAATCTTTCGTCGAAATTTTGATCGTACGCGGTGCGGCATTGTCCCAGCTCAAGCGGAACATTGAGGCGCTAAAAGAATATGAGACCGCGTTACGTATTGCTAAAGAAGAAAGCTTACCGTTTGCACAGGCGGCAGCCTTGTTCAATCTTGCAGATCAACATTTGATACTGAAAGACTACAAGCGGGCAGAACAATGTGCACGTGAGTCGATGGCGGTTTATGAAAAGCTTGAAGATAAGTTTAATCTGATGGGCGCTCAAGTGAATTTGGGTTTGGCGCTTGGCTACCAAGGCAAAGTCAAGCAAGGCGCTGACCTGGTGATTGAAAGTATCGACTACTTCAAAAAAGAAAATTCCAAGGGAGCTCTTGAGTCTATCAACGGAGAGTTGGCAGCGATGTACGAGGCCGCTGGTATGTATAAAGAAGCGCTGGCCTTGATGCATGAAAAACAAAATCTGAGCGAAGAGGTTTATCAGGCTGAAGTTGCCAAAGAAACGGCGAAGCTACGTGAGGGTTTTGATACCGAACAACGTGAAAAGCAAATCGAATTATTGGCTAAAAATAATGCACTGAAAGACGCCGATATTCGTAACCACCGCCTGCAACAAATGGTGACTTTGCTGGCGTCTGTGATCGCGGTATTGGCTGGCTGTTTCATCTACATGCTGTATCGCCGCAGTAAAAAACTTAATTTGCAATTGCAGGAAGTGAATTCGCAGTTAGAGTTCCATGCTGTACGTGACCCGCTCACGGGTTTGCATAATCGTCGTTCGTTCATTGCATTGATGTCGACTCGCGTCGCGCGAGTGGAAACAGAACGTAGGGAAGGCCCCTATGGCAACCCGGATTGTATGATCTTGCTGGATATCGATCACTTCAAACATATTAATGATACTTGGGGTCATGCAGTTGGCGATATCGTGCTCAAAGAAGTTGCCTCACGCTTACGCAATGTGGTGCGCGATGAAGATATGTTGATGCGCTGGGGCGGTGAAGAGTTTTTAATCTTCTCTCCAAAATCTAATCCAGAACAAATCACGAGCTTGGTCGAGCGCGTTCTACGTACGATAGGTGGTGAAGCGTTCATGAATGGCGAGCAAGCGATCCCGGTAACGGTAACTGCTGGTTTTATCTCAGTACCGTTTTCAGATGTGCCAGAAGACGTCTGCGACTGGGAGCGCGCTTTGCAAATCGCGGATATGGCTTTGTACCTCGGTAAAACTCATGGCCGTAACCGTGCCTATGGCTTAGCTCGCTTATTGGTGCCACACGAAGACGCGATTCCAACCTTGACGCACGATTTAGCTGCTGCAATCAAACAAAATATGGTCGAAGTAATTGAAGTACTTGGACCGCAGCAAGCCTCAACTTAAGCTGGCCACATAGCCGTCCTTCTACGGGGCGGCCTTCCTCTTCTCTTCCATTGATGGCTCTCAATATTAAGAGTCTCGAATTTTCTTCACCATCTTGGTTGTTCAGATAAAGCTTTGCTTTTTTTCGTGGTAGGCGGCTATAATGCGCCCGCACAGTGGTAATTGTTCTGTGTATTTTTAAACGCTAGGGGTCCTGAGTGCTGTGCATTCGGGTGAGAAATACCCTTGAACCTGATCTGGATAATGCCAGCGAAGGGAAGCAGCCAATGCAAGACACACGTCCATCGTGCGCGCTTGATCTGGAAACTCCTTTGCTGGCTCCGTGCCGACAAAAAACGCAAAGGAGCCAAATGAACGCCAACCCACAATTCCTCGCCACCACTGCACAGGTGGACGAAGCCGCTATTCAAGCTTTACCCAATTCTCGCAAGATTTACGTGACGGGTTCACGTCCTGATCTACGAGTACCGATGCGTGAAATCTCGCAAGCTGACACGTCGGCGATGTTCGGCGCAGAAAAGAATCCACCCATTTATGTCTACGATACTTCAGGTGCTTACACCGATCCGCAGGCACAGATTGATATCCGCTCTGGCTTGTCGCCATTGAGAAGTGTATGGATAAACGAGCGTAATGATACCGAGGAGCTCGATGGCCCTAGTTCTCACTACGGTGTCGAACGCCTCAACGATAGCAAATTACAAGCACTGCGTTTTAATTTACAGCGCAAGCCGCGCCGTGCGCTTGCAGGTAAAAACGTGACGCAAATGCATTACGCACGCCAGGGCATCGTTACGCCAGAAATGGAGTATGTCGCGATACGCGAAAACATGCGTCGCGCTGAGTACCTGCAAGAACTCAAGCAAAGCGGTCCTCAAGGAGAGAAGCTGGCAGCGATGATGGGACGTCAACATCGTGGACAAAGTTTTGGCGCAGCAATTCCAGAAACCATCACGCCAGAATTTGTGCGTGACGAAATCGCTCGTGGCCGTGCGATTATTCCAGCCAATATCAATCATCCAGAAATCGAGCCGATGATTATCGGTCGTAACTTCCTAGTCAAGATCAACGCCAATATTGGTAACTCCGCAGTGACATCCTCGATTGGCGATGAAGTCGAGAAAATGACCTGGGCGATACGCTGGGGTGGCGATACGGTCATGGATCTCTCCACCGGCAAACACATTCATGAAACACGCGAGTGGATCATTCGCAATTCACCGGTGCCGATTGGTACTGTGCCTATCTATCAAGCGCTCGAAAAAGTGAATGGCAAGGCTGAAGATTTAACTTGGGAAATCTTCCGCGACACTTTGATTGAGCAAGCGGAGCAGGGCGTCGATTACTTCACCATACATGCAGGCGTGCGTTTGCAGTATGTGCCATTAACCGCTAATCGCATGACAGGCATCGTCTCGCGTGGTGGATCGATTATGGCGAAATGGTGCCTCGCACATCATCAAGAAAATTTCTTGTACACGCATTTCGAAGACATCTGCGAGATTATGAAAGCCTATGATGTATCCTTTTCGCTTGGTGATGGTCTGCGTCCGGGCTCGATTTACGATGCTAATGATGAAGCGCAATTGGGTGAATTGAAAACGCTTGGTGAATTGACGCAAATCGCTTGGAAGCATGATGTGCAAGTGATGATCGAAGGCCCTGGCCATGTTCCTATGCATATGATTAAAGAAAATATGGACCTGCAATTAGAGCAGTGCCATGAGGCGCCGTTCTATACGCTGGGCCCGCTAACCACTGATATCGCGCCAGGTTACGATCACATCACGTCGGGCATAGGCGCCGCGCAAATTGCTTGGTATGGTACGGCGATGCTGTGTTACGTCACACCGAAAGAACATCTGGGTTTGCCGAATAAAGCGGACGTCAAAG
>CANHZI010000147.1 GCA_947464955.1 Oxalobacteraceae bacterium | reverse complement strand
CGCAAATCAATATTTGCGTGAGAATGCCTTCCTTATTGACCGTGGCATTTTTTTGAAACTAGCGGCAAACTTAAATTGGGATAAATCGAGCTTGCAAAAATATGCTGATGAATTGGATGAGGTGCATGGGTATTATCGGGCCAAGAGCGAGCAACAGAAACGGCAGTATCAGGATGCCTCAGGTCGATTAGCAGCCTGCCACCGCGCCCTCAAGTGGAATGCGGACATTAGCTTATATGCGGCAAAGGGGGAATTTAAGCAGCTTCAGCAAGATGCCAAAGAGTTTGGAATGTCGCGAGACGAAATGATTAATATTGGTCGACGATCGCGAGTTTCGCGATAATGGAGCAATGTGTTCCAGACTGATTCATTGCTTGCTCAAAGAATCTTTGGACTTCCCCTAATTTTGTAGGCAGACTGTCAAAAGAAAATGACAGACGATACCTCTTCGTTTCGGTGTTTTGTTTACGCCATCGATTTACGTGAAAATCAGCTTACTATTTTGATTTCGCTTGTTCAGTGGACAAGATAGATTTGAATTGATAAAAAAATCGTTCAAGTAGACTAGTATTGTCCGTGATGACTTCGCCTATTCCAATCATTTCGCTTCTGTACACGAGTGTTTTTTTATAGGATGTTAACAATCCATTTGGTAGGTCAATATCGAGGGAATAGCTGTTGTTGCTGGCTACAAGTGAAATATTGTTTACTCTCCCTATCAGCATGCCATGTTCGACATATGGGTAACTATCTAATTTGATATTGACTGTTTGTCCTGCCTTAACTTTCCCAGAGTTGTTTAGTGGTAAAAGTAGCTTCGCCACCAGTTTGGGGTTACTCGTCGGAACAATACTGAATACATCCTCGCCCGCCTTTATGTTTTGATTGATAGTCCAGTAATTAAAGAAAGATACTCTACCTGAGGCCGGAGTGATGAAAAGGTATTCTTGTTTCCAATTCTCAATGGCTGATTTTAATGCACGAATAGAATGTGTTAGCTCTGAGCGCAGTTTTTCAAATTGCTCTTGGTATTGCATTTGTAAGCGTATCTTTGACTTCTCGATATTGCCTATCGTGATTTTTGCATTTGTAACAGCGATATTTTGAGCCTCTGCGACACTTCGTCCCCTTAAAATTTCCTTTTTCTTGCTCTCAAAATCACGAAGAGAAATAATCCCGCTTCGAGAGAGTCCCTGGTCTCGCAGGTAGTCCTTTTCAGTCAATGCGAGTTCTTCATTTTGTAGGCGCATCTGAGTTTCGTACTTCGAGAGCAATGACTGTTGATTTACGAGTTCTTCAGATAAAAGCGCTAGCTCCTTTCGTTGAGCGCCTATCTCAAGAAAAAGGCTGAAGTCTGTATAAGCTTTCAGAAATTGTAAATACTGTGACGTAATGTCACCTAATTGGATGGACTCTCTAAATTCGATTTTTTTTAGCGGTCGATGATCGCTAAGCCATTGTTCCGTGGATTCTATAAACTTCGAGATCATTGCAATATCTTCAAGGCTTGCTGTGTTCTCAGTGACCGCTAGTACCTGCCCCTTAGTAACAACTTCGTTATTTTGCACTAGAATTTTTGTTAGTTTCCCATTTCTTTTCGCGACAAGATTGATTGTCGGATCGAGGCTGGTAACTGTTGCTTTGCCTGTCAATGTATCGGGATAACTAATGAAGTGCATCAGCGTCATGCCCAATAGAATTAGACCAAGAATAACGGAAATTCCCCATCTATATAACCAAGCTGGAGGCGTAGTTAGAATTTCTGTGACTTCTTCTGATCTTAGAGGAAGTTCATTGTGTGATATTTCGTCCATTAGTTCCCTAACTCCAGTTGGTTCTTAACGAGTTCGAAATAAACTTGCTTCCTACTGATTAGACTTTCATGATCGCCAATTTCAACAATCTTTCCATGATTTAGCACGACGATTTGATCGGCATTCTTAACTGTACTTAGTCTATGGGCTATGACAACGACAGTTCGGTTGACGAAAAATTCATTGAGCTTTGCCATGATGATTTTTTCGTTGTTTGCGTCAAGTGCGCTGGTTGCTTCATCGAAGAACAAAAAGTCGGGCTCTTTATAGACAGCGCGTGCAATGAGTATCCTTTGCTTTTGGCCCGTACTCAGGCCTCTGCCCTCCGTTCCAATCTTTGTGTTGTAGCCAAGAGGCAAGCTACGAATATACTCATCTAAATTGGCCACTTCTGCAGCATGTTTCAGTCGCTCGCTGTTGATACGCTCGGCCCCCAATGTAATGTTGTTCGCGATGGTGTCTGAGAAAATATATCCCTCTTGCATGACAACACCGCATTTGTCGCGCCATGTTTTCGGCGAGACTCGTCTCATGTCTATAGAGTTAAGCGAAACCGTGCCAGAACTTGGTTCATAGAACTTCAATAAGAGTTTCATCAGCGTCGTTTTTCCACTGCCACTTGTGCCGACAATTGCGGTTACTTTATTTGCCGGAATGGTTAATGTCAGTTCATTCAAGACAGGGTCAGACTTTGAATAACTAAATGAGACTGAATTCAAAAAAATGTTCGCATCGCATTCAATGTCGTTAATGTAATCGACGCCTCTGGGCTGCTCATCCTCTTTTGAGTGTATTTCGCCAAGCCGTTGTAGACTTAGTTTTGCGTCCTGCCAAGCCTGGACGAAACCGAGTAATTCCATGATCGGTCCATTTAGTTGTCCAACGATATAGCTCACGGCAAGCATCATACCGAGGGTGATTTGCCCATCAACAACAAGCTTTGCAGTCAAGAAGGTAATGAAGATATTTTTGAGTTCATTGATAATTGACGAACCAGTATTTTGCCATTGCGTGAGTTGCAGACCTTTCATCTTTATTTTGTAGAGCCGAGCTTGCAAAGATTCCCATTGCCAACGCTTTTGACGTTCGGCGTTGTGTAACTTGATTTCTTGCATGCCGCTGATGATTTCAATCACTTTGCTTTGATTTTGACTATTTTGATTGAAAAGTTTGAAATCGAGGTCACCTCGATGCTTTAAGAAAACCAGAATCCATGCAATGTAGAGGACACTGCCCAATACTGAAACCACGAATATCGATGGAGAGTACCAAGCCAGTACTACGTTGAAAACAAAAAAATTCAACATCGAAAACAAGATACTTAACGAGTTGCCTGTCAAAAAACTTTCCACTCGGTAGTGATCGCTTATTCGTTGCATTATGTCGCCGGTCATTTTTGAATCGAAAAATGAAATAGGCAGTTTCATCAATTTGATAAAAAAGTCAGAAACTAGGCTGATGTTGATTCGACTACTGATATGCAACAGCACCCAACCACGCAAAATTTCGATACTTGTTCGCCCGAGAAAAACCATCAGTTGTGAAAAGAGAACTAAGTAAATGAAGTTGAGATCATGGTTTCTAATTCCAATATCAACGACACTCTGGGTAAGAAAAGGCAAGAATAGCAGTAATATGCTCCCCGCAAAAAGTCCGATAAAGAGCTGGAAGACTAATGTTTTATATCGACGAAAATAGTCAAAAAGCAGTGAAGTAATCCCTCTTTTATAGGGGGGAGTGCTTATGTTGTCTAGCCGCTCTTCATCTAGCTCCGATGTCGGCTCCATTAGTAACAAGATTCCGTTGCTTACACCGTCACTAATCCATTGTTCTTTGAATTCCTCTTTGGAGTATTTAAGGAGTCCGTGACCCGGATCAGCAACATAAATGGTGTTCTTCTTTACTTTGTATACGACAACAAAGTGCGCCTGATTCCAATGTGCAATACAGGGTAAGGGAAGATCAGAGTTTATTTGGTTGATGTTTATCCGGACTCCGGTTGTTCGAAATCCTAGGTGCTCAGCTGCATCGCTTAGCTCCAATAAACTGCTACCTTCACGTGTAACCTGAGTCAATTGCCTTGCACTTTCCGCACCGATCGCTAGACCATAGAATCTTGCAATCATACGAATACAGCTTGCGCCGCAATCCATGGCGTCTTGTTGCTTGTAGAAAGGGAATGTTCTCATGCTTTAGTTTATACAGTGTTATCCTCGAACTATGGCAGTGGCCCATGTGCTGAAGCGCTTACAAATGAGAAAAGCCAACCGTCGATATTGCTATTTCTTTATCAGGAGCAATCCGAGGTTGGCAATTGTACTCTAAATAACTTACTCCGATCCGTGCCTTTTAATTGTAATTTGTCGAGTTTATATGGCAAAACATTTAGGCACTGAAAATCTCTTTACTTTGAATCCTTTGGAATGTAATATACTTTTTGGCAATATTAAATTGCCATTATTTAATATTCTTCTAAATTAGGAATTGATATGCAAAAAATGTCATTTGGTAAGGCTTTGGACAGATCAGAGATGAAAAAAATAATGGGTGGTATGCCAATCGGTGGAGGAGGCAGTTGCACAATTTTGACCTTTAGGTGTTGTGATGCATCTGGTAATTGCGGGGCGTGGCGTATCGCTGAACCTCCATTTCGCTGTTGGGGCGGTAAGATCACAGAATCAGCTTGCTGGAATTAAGCAATGTAGTTAAGGAATCGTTGGATGTATCTTGATCTGAGAGGCACATCCAACTGAACTGTTATCACCCCCGTCCCTTTAGTTTCTATTCGCAATGAACCTAGATTATCTCTTTACATATACCAACGGCTTAGGAATCAAGATCGACCAGAATGACTTCCTATTTCAATTCCAGTCCCATCCCAATTACCCGTCCTTGCTAGCGATAAGCGATACTCTTGATTTCAAAAATATTAGACACTTTGCAGCTGAAGTTGGGATCGAAGAAGTCAATCAACTCCCCTCGAATTTTATTGCCAACGTGGAACTTGTTGCGAATTCACCTGAGTTTATATTATGTCAGCGACAAGGAGATAGCTTTCGCCTTTTGGTCGACGGAACTTGGAAGGATCATAGCTCGATAGAATTTGAGAAGATATTTAGAAATGTTGTTCTTGTATTGGAGCCTCCATCAGAAAATAAAGCCAACGAGAAAAAAGGTCTTCCTTGGATAAATATTGTTTCCATAGCGCTAGTTTCGTCACTTATTTTGTCGCTAGGTAGTCTTCCGCTCTGGGGTTCTTGTTTTTTGACCGTCGCCTTGTTCGGGCTGGTGATTTCCTATCATGCGTTTATGAAAGAGCTTGGACTGGAGAATTTGATCACCAAATCTATATGTTCCCTGGGTAAAAGAACGACCTGTGACTCACCGGTGCTTTCGCTAGATCGAATAAAAATCTTCAACGATTTGGGCTTGGGGGCTTTGAGTTTTGCGTTTTTCGCTAGTCAATTTTGCGTAGGTATTGAACTTTCAGTAAATGACGGATGGGCGAACTTCGAGAGATTGATCCCGATTTTTGTAGTCCCCGGCATCGTTGTCGCTCTCGGTAGCATCGGGTACCAAATCTTTATAAAAAAATCAATTTGCCCAGTCTGTATGCTAATCAACTTGACCGTATTCTTACAGGCATTGATAGCATCAAGTTATGTAGGGCAGCTGTCACTCGCGAGATTTGAACTCTTTAACTTGTTATTCGTTAATGTATTAGCGATAACTGCGGGAATTGTATATTTTAAGAACACAACCATTGCAAATCGCTCACTTAGCGTTCAATTGGCTAGATTGAATCATAAGAGGCGAGATTTCGATACTTTCAACCTTGTTTTGCAATCTAGGGGCAAGATTTTCCAATCTAATGGCGATCCTACGGGATTCATTCTGGGGAATCCGTCGTCAAAACTGAGACTAACAGTTGTTTCAAGCTTGAGTTGTAGTGCCTGCAAAGATTTTCATCAAGAATTAATGAAGATTTTGGAAGTATATGAGAGCAAGGTTGCAATTGAGCTCAAGTTGCTATACCACAAGGACAGGCATGAAGAGAGTGCACAAACAACGCATTTTGCTCTCTATCAGAATTATCAAACGCAAACACATACTGAATTTATGCGGAGTATTTCGGTATGGTATGAAAATAAGAGTGCCGAACCCTTTAAGAATACTGTCATTAAGTTCGAAGCAAGTGAGATCGAAAATTTTTACGATCAGGAAGTTGAATGGGCTCGAAAAAACGGAATCCATTTCACCCCCGCTGTTTTCATCAATGGCCACGCGTTTCCGATGTCTCAATATGAAAGTTCGGATCTAATTTTCTTTATTGGTGAAATGTTGGAGCATATTGACTAGGATCGATAAGCAAAGCTAGGTATCACACCTCTCTGGAATGCCAGTTCTTCCAATTCAGTGCAAGGCTCTGAAGTCTTCGCCATGAGGAGGCCATGTTTAAAATAGGAGGTGGTGATATTTGATTATAGGTGCTAGTAAAATTCAATTCGACTTGGTTGGCGCAGTGAAAAGCACAATTACTTCGATGGACAATTATAAGATCAATTGTTAGTTCTTAGGCGAATCGAGAAATTCGATTTTTCGGTTTCGACGGGACACCCCATTAATCGCTTACTTCTCTTATGTGCCTCGAATTTCTAATCTACGCAATGAAGCACGTGGTCGTTGAGTCGAATCGATGATCGAAATGTGGAAGAAATCGCCTTTCCAATGGATTTGCAGCGCTGAGCGCCATCGTTTTACATGAGCCGAAGAGAATTGATAGCAACTAGCAGCTTTAGCATGTTGTAGTCGACAATGGCTGCAAATTTTATGCAACGACGGCACTTTGAGGTCACGCGATCATCCGGGCATACTGCCCAGTTTATTCGTTTGTACAGGCGCATGAATTTTGGTATTAAGGCGTATTCTAGTAGGAATAAACAAGCAGGGTTGGTGCGATGTCAGACTCAATTTTAATTTCAGCATGAAATGAGGAGAGCCGAGGCAAACTAAGTCGAAGAAGCAAAAACTGGTTGTCTTTTCCCGCAATCGGTTATCGTCCGTCTAGTCAATTGCTGGGTTCTCTCTTGAAAAGCATTATCACCGACTTCACAATTAGAAAAAAATTTTATGAAGCTCTACGCCAGGTTCCGGCGCACGCATAAATGCCTCACCAACTAAGAAACTATGCACGTTCGCTGCGCGCATCGTGGCAACATCTTCTCGTGTAAAGATTCCCGATTCCGTAATGATGAGTTTGTCGTTCGGAATGCTCGGCAAGAGGTTTAGCGTCGTATCAAGGCTCACTTCAAAAGTGCGTAAATTGCGATTGTTGATGCCGACTAGATTCGTTTTCAGTTTCAGTGCGGCTTCTAGTTCTTCACCATTGTGCACTTCGACCAAGACATCCATCCCAAGTTCATGCGCACAAGCTTCCAGTTCTGCCATAAGTCCGTGATCAAGTGCGGCGACGATCAAGAGAATACAGTCAGCGCCCCAATGCCGTGCTTGATACACTTGGTAAGGGTCGATCATGAAATCCTTCCGCAATACCGGTAAGGCACAGGCAGCTCGCGCTTGTTTTAGGTACTCGGGAGCACCTTGGAAAAACTTTTCGTCTGTGAGCACCGATAAACAGGCAGCGCCGTGTTCGCTATAGCTCACAGCGATTTCTGATGGTACGAAATTCTCGCGAATAACGCCTTTGGAAGGAGACGCTTTCTTGATTTCTGCGATGACCGCGGCCTGCTGTGCCGCGATCTTTTGTCGTAAGCTCGTTTCGAATCCACGAATACTCTGGTGTACCTCACGGTTACTTTCGACATCGCTCCGTAGGCTTGCATAGCCTTGCTGCTTTTTGGCCAGTGCGACTTCTTCGCTCTTTACTTCAATGATTTTGTTCAATATGTCTGACATAGGTATTCCTGATCAAAAACGTGTTCGCGCTTTAGCTTTAACGTTTCACTTTCCGAGCTGATGCGTCACTTCAATCAATTGTTCTAATTTCGCTTTGGCCGCGCCTGATGCAATCGCAGCTTGGGCCTTCTTGACGCCATCAGCGATCGAATCAGCAATGCCCGCACCATACAAAGCGGTGCCTGCGTTCAAGCTCACAATATCGGTTGCTGGGCCAGCGACGTTGTTGAGTACATCTAGGATGCGCGCTTTGGATTCTTCTGCGCCGGAGACTTTGAGGCTGCGGTTGGAAACCATTTGCAGACCGAAATCTTCTGGATGGATATCGTATTCACGGATCTCACCATTGACGAGCTCGCCGACCATGGTCGGTGCACCGAGTGAGACTTCATCCATATTGTCACGACCCCAGACTACAATCGCATGCTGAGCGCCCAAGCGCTGCAAGACGCGGACTTGAATACCGACCAGGTCAGGGTGGAATACACCCATCAAGATATTGGGGGCACCAGCTGGATTGGTGAGTGGCCCGAGAATATTGAAGATAGTACGCACACCTAATTCGCGACGCACGGGAGCTGCATGCTTCATCGCGGCATGATGGTTAGGCGCAAACATAAAACCAATATTGGTTTGTGCGATCGATTGGGCGATCTGCTCGGGTTGTAGATTGATGTTGACGCCTAAAGATTCCAAGACATCGGCACTACCCGACGATGAAGAAACACTACGACCTCCATGTTTAGCGACACGTGCACCGGCAGCGGCCGTTACAAACATTGAAGCTGTGGAGATATTGAACGTATGAGCACCATCGCCACCCGTACCAACGATGTCGATTAAGTTCTTCGTATTTGCCATCGGCACTTTGGTTGAAAATTCACGCATCACTTGCGCTGCTGCTGTGATTTCGCCAATGCTTTCTTTCTTGACGCGCAGACCCATAGTTAGGGCTGCGATCATGATTGGTGACATTTCACCGCCCATGATTTTGCGGAATAAATGCAACATCTCGTCATGGAAAATTTCGCGATGTTCGATTAAACGGGTGAGCGCTTCTTGCTGAGAGATAGTCATCTTACTTTCCGATCAAAAAATTTTTCAATAAGGCGTGGCCGTGCTCTGACAGAATCGATTCAGGATGAAATTGCACTCCTTGCAAATCGAACTCTTTGTGCCTTACACCCATAATCTCGCCATCTTCAGTCCACGCGGTCACTTCCAAACAATCGGGAAGGCTAGAACGTTCAATCGCCAATGAGTGATAACGAGTAACGATGTAAGGGCTTGGCAAATCGCTAAACACACCAACGCCCGTATGCGCGATCGGTGAGGTCTTGCCATGCATGACTTCTTTAGCACGGATTACTTTTCCACCAAAAGCTTCGGCAATACTTTGATGGCCTAGGCAGACGCCGAGAATCGGAATTTTCCCGGTAAATTTTTTGAGTACTGGAACGGAGATGCCAGCTTCGAGCGGCGTACAAGGTCCAGGAGAGATGCAAATGCGATCAGGCTTCATCGCCTCTATCTCTTCAATCGTAATTTCATCGTTGCGATAGGTTCGAACTTCTTCTCCAAGCTCGGCAAAATATTGCACGAGGTTGTAAGTAAAGGAATCGTAGTTGTCGATCATGAGTAGCATTTAAATTTCTCCGTCCAATCCATCTTGCACCTGTTCTGCTGCACGCAACATCGCGCGCGCTTTATTCTCAGTTTCTTGCCATTCCATTTCGGGAATAGAATCAGCAACGACGCCTGCTGCAGCTTGTACGTACAGCATGCCGTCTTTCAACACGCCGGTGCGAATCGCGATCGCCAAATCCATCTCTCCACCAAACGAAAGATAGCCACAGGCACCACCATAAATACCGCGCTTCACTGGTTCTAGCTCATCAATCAGTTCCATTGCTCGCACTTTAGGCGCACCGGAAAGCGTGCCAGCAGGGAAGGTGGCTTTGAGAACATCGAGGTTAGACATATTCGGCTTTAATAGGCCTTCGACGTTCGAGACGATGTGCTGCACGTGTGAGTACTTTTCAATCACCATTTTTTCGGTGAGCTTGACGCTACCCGTTTGCGCGATACGGCCGATATCGTTACGAGCTAGGTCGATCAACATCACGTGTTCAGCGATTTCTTTTGGATCTGCCAGCAATTCTACTGCGAGTTCCTCATCTCGTTCCGGTGTCGCTCCACGTGGTCGTGTTCCGGCGAGCGGGCGGATGGTGACTTTCTTATTGCCATCACTGAGTTGTTCGTTACGAACTAAAATCTCAGGCGATGCGCCAATCACGTGCATGTCACCGAAATTGTAAAAGTACATGTAGGGTGACGGATTGATGGATCGCAGCGCGCGGTATAAGGAGAGCGGTGAGTCGACATAAGGTTTTTTGATGCGTTGCCCCACTTGGACCTGCATTAAATCGCCAGCCATAATGTACTCTTTTGCTTTGAGTACGGCCTTTAAATAATCTTCCTTGGCGAAATCGCGAATGGCTTCGGTTCTCACCGAAGCAGAAGTGATTGGTACATCGACGCTACGACGAAGCATGGCGCGCAAATCTTTCAGGCGCTGACGGGCTTTGCTCCACGCTTCTGCTTGCGTCGGGTCGGCATACACGATGAGATAGAGTTTGCCAGAAACGTTATCGATGACTGCAAGTTCTTCGGTTAAGAGCAATTGAATATCGGGCAAACCTAAATCATCTTTGGGCGCTGTTTTCTCTAGTCGCTTTTCCACATAACGTACGGCGTCATAGCCAAAATATCCAGCGAGGCCACCACAGAAGCGCGGCAGACCAGGGCGCAAAGCGACGCGGAAACGCGATTGGTATTCAGCGATGAAATCGAGCGGGTTTCCATCAAAGCTTTCAATGGTTTCTCCATTCTTAATGACTTCGGTGTGGAAACCGTAAGAGCGTACGACTGTTGACGCGGGTAAGCCGATAAAGGAGTAACGTCCAAATCGTTCGCCGCCTTTGACGGACTCGAGTAGAAAACTATGTTTCCCGCCGTTGCTGGCTTGTGCCAATTTGAGATATAGGGTTAATGGAGTTTCCAGATCAGCGAAAGCTTCGGCAATCATCGGAATGCGGTTATAGCCTTGTGCGGCGAGTGATTTAAATTCAAGTTCAGTCATGATATCGATCGGACGTTAGATTTGCTGAATCTTGTTGCTCAAGCTAAACGCAAGATAGAGGTCGAGATAGTCGACGTAGCTAGCGCCAGAGTTTTAAAGACAACATCAAAACAGCAGGCAAAACTTTATGCGAAAACTACAGAAACTTGTCAAAGATGACGAGAGATGAAAAAACGTCGTTGGCGCGGATCAGGGTTTGGATAAAACTCAGACACACAGACGAAAGCGCCCACGCTGGTCAGTTAGATTGCCAGCGTCGCCATAGCCAGGCCTCGAAAGTGCCTGGAATTGTTGATGGACGTTTCTTATCGAGGAACATTCTATTTGTGATAGAAGCTTGATGAAATTAGTTAATATTTTTGCTGACTAAAATTTGTGCAACAGCCAACAATGTCTCGACTATACCATCACTTTCGATAGTTTGTACAGCCTCTCCGTGGTTGTAGCCGTAGGGCACGATCACCACCGGGCAGCCTGCGGCTCTGGCTGCGGCCGCATCATTGGAGGAGTCTCCGATTGCTAATACTTGGTGTGGTTCTAGACCAAGTCCTTTGCAGGCCTCTAGCATGGGCATGGGGTCGGGTTTTTTGCGCGCAAACGAATCGCCGCCGTAGACCAAGTCAAAAAAGCCGCTTAGGCCCTTTTT
>CANHZI010000146.1 GCA_947464955.1 Oxalobacteraceae bacterium | reverse complement strand
TAGGGCAAGCGCCGCAGCAAATTGACTACCTGTGGCCGTCGCTAAGGCAGGAATCTCTTTGGCGTACATACGAGTGTAAGTGGCTGCGAAACCATAGCCCACCGCTGCACCCATGCCCGCTAAGACGCCGCCAATTACCCAAGGCGTGACATCAACTGGGCCGATACCGACCAAGACGGCAACACCAAACAAACCAAGCACAAAAGCACCTATACGTAACCAACTCAAACGTTCGCCGAGCATGATGAAACCAAACACTGCTGTAAAAATCGGTGCCAGAGAATTCATGGTTGCCATATAAGCTGATGGCACATGCAAGGCCGACCAGGCAAATAAACTGAAAGGAATCGCGGTATTCCCTAAACCGATAATCAAATAGGTTTTTGCATTGCGCTTCCATTGAAACTCTATACCGCGATGGCGTGCATACAAATAAATGGCGAGTGCGCCAAGACTAGCGCGCCCGAAAGTCGTCAGGAACGGCCCAAACACAGGCGAAGCAATACGCATCAACATGAAGCTTGTGCCCCATATTAAAGCCAGCGATAGTAGACGGATCAGATTGGTAGTTGACATAGATTTTTCGCTATTTGAGGGAATGGAGTATCAATAATGGTGCAAATAAGGCAGTAAAATATGCTGAACAGATTGGCATGCTAGACCCCAATACAAAAAAAAGCCAACGATACTTATTGACATCTACTGTAAGAAATTCTAACAATACGGTATGAGCACGATATCCTTAAATTCCTTACAAACCTTCGAAACAGCCGCACGCCATAAGAGCTATTCCTTGGCCGCGCAAGAGCTGAACATTACGCATAGTGCGGTCAGTCAGCAGATGCGGGGCTTAGAACAATCTTTAGGCGTAGCTCTGTTTGAGCGCAAAAGCAGGCAGATGCAGTTGACAGCCGATGGCGCGCAACTGCTCAAGCAAATTCAACCTGCGTTGCGCCAAATCGCACGAGCTCTTGGCCAAATTCAAAGTGAGAAACGTTCCCCTGGCATCAAGGTGGCGACTTTGCAATCCTTCGCCACTTTTTGGCTGTTGCCTCGTCTCGGCAAGTTTCAAGCCTTACATCCTGATTTGCCGATTCACATTCAAGCTGCGATTGGACTCGTCAATTTAGAAAAAACGAAAACCGATATCGCGATTCGTTTTGGCTTGGGTAAATGGGAGGGTTACGATGCAGAGAAGCTACTCGACGATCAGCTCTACCCAGTTTGTAGCCCCAACTTTAATCAAGGTCGATTCCCACGTACGCCACAGCAACTGTTGAAGCATCGCATTCTTTGCGTCGAACATGGGCGTGAGTGGCAAAACTGGGGTCATCATGCCGGCATCGATATTCATCAATTCAAACTGGAGTCGCATCTTAGCGATAGTAATTTAATGTTGACTGCAGCCATGGCAGGGCAGGGAATTGCGGTCGCCCGTCATAGTCTGGTCGCCGCGGAAATAGCGGCAGGTAATTTGCTCCGTCTATTCGACATCGTCGCGCCGTCTGACTACAGTTACTATCTGGTGACTCCGATCGGTTTGCAGAAATCAGATGATGTGCAAGCCTTTGCTGAATGGCTCAAGAAAGAGGCAAAGGCATTTCTTAGGTCTACCAAAAAAGGCTTATAAATCTAGACTAAGTGATCGCCGATATAGCGGCGCGTGCCGGCAACTCTTTGCGAACGAAGCTTCTTGATTTGATCAATCGAAGTTACTTTTTCTGCGCCAACACATAGGCAACAATCGCATTGGCATGTCCGTGTCCCATTGCATGCTCAGTTTTGAGGACGTTGACGATTTCCATGTGTTTTAAATCGAGATGTTTTTCAACGATAGCGAACCAATGATCCATGGGCTGCTCGTACTTTTTTTCGATAGATGGGAAATAGGAGGCGGGGCCTTTTACTTTTTCTGTCATGTTCAATTTCCTTTTGAATTGAGGGAGAGCGAGGAGTCTACATGGCCTGTCTTCGAATAGTATCGCTCTTGCGGCTTACAACGGTCCATTGACCTGGTAGGTGTTAAACACAATGCCAGAAGGAGTAGCCAGCGTTTTGATGAGAGTAAATTTCTGAGCAGCAGTGCCTTCCACAAAAAAACGTTTTCCTGTACCGAGTAGCACTGGGTAGATTGCTAGCCACACTTCATCGACAACCCCGTTTTCGAGTAAGCTTGAGGTAAGGCTTGAGCTGCCTGCGAGAATAATATCAGGTCCTGGTCGTGATTTGATTTGACGCACGCTTTCCATAATGTCACCCTCGATTGCTTCGACTGGCCCCCAAGAGAGGCTTTCCGGGTGATGTGTTACGACATACTTGGTCGCTGCATTCAGCAGGTCACCCATAGGGTTTGCTGGCATCGTCGGCCAATATCCAGACCAAATATCGTAGGTGTGTCGGCCTAAAAGTAAATCTAGTTCTGAACCGTAGGCGGCCAACATCGCTTCTCGTCCCGTCGGTGTGCGGTAGGGCGCAGTCCAATCACTAAACGGGAAACCGTCACCATCGTCTGAATGCTGGATGATGCCATCGAGTGAGATGTGTTCGATGATTTTGAGTTTTCTCATATTGATTTTTCCGATTTGAAAGTCGCCAACTATACTGTTTCTGCACTACCGCTGCTTGTTTACTCGCCCTGTAAAAGATGCGAATGCAGCTTTTTTCTCGTGTTTAAAGGCTGAATTGAACTCAACGATGATTGAAGTATCGTTTAAAATTATCAATAGTATGAAATGATTCAGTAGTTGCCTCGGACACTATTTCAATGGAATATCTTGATAAGCTCGACGCGCGGTTGATTGGCGGTACTCTTTAAATGCGTTGACGATGTCGGCCATCGTCTGAGATTCAGTAATCATCGGTGCGAAACCTATTCTGGATGCGATACCTGATAATTTTACAAACCAATACAAACTCATCAGCGGGCTCACGAATTGTATAGTTCCTTGTGTTCGCCGTGTTGCATGGTGGTCTCCAAATTCGCCGTTTAGTGCACTGGCAATCGAATTGGTTACGATGCTTTGATGGCGTAGCATTTTTTGATTGAGGAATTCGACCAAATCAAGATAATCTTGTCCCTCCGGCATTTCTTTTGAGAGAGATAGTGCGCCTAAGTAGTCGCCGCTTTTCGCAAGGGTAGCGATATTTTCGAGGCAGGCATGGTGATTGAGGTCGTGTTCAACACCAAAACCAATCGCAGCCACATACGTTTTTGTCGGCAATCCTTTTGCCGCGGCGACGATTGAGCAAGCGTCTTCGATAATGGTCCCAACGCTCGATTCATCGCCAAACATCAGGCTATCAGTTCCTCCATCCACTAAAATCGCTGTGTCGATACTGTGTGTGTCGACGATCTTTGCGTAGGCATTGCTGAATGGAGCCACACCCATCTTGTTTGACAATGCATACATTTCAGGCGCTTCATTCTTTGTGGTGCGTAGCCATTCTAGGATGTACTTCTCAGGAAAATACGGAAGATCTTCAGATTGCTCGGTAATGCGATACATTCCGAAACAGGTTTCCTCGCTATTGGAAAATGGGAGCGCAGCAAACGATAAATTGGCCAACACAACTTGTTTGCCCAAGCTGCGCAAATAAGAGTAAAGCGGTAAACCACTAACAATATCGAAGCCGCCACCTGCGCCAACGATGAGAATGGACTTGGAGTCAGCGATTTCTTTAAAAAATGGAATTTGCATGTGTTCGATTGATTGTTTGGGGGGTATATATTCAAGTTCCTGTTAGTGACCAATAAGACTACGGATAAATGAGTAGATTAAAATAGGGAGATTTAAAGGGAGATTTAAAGGGGGATTTCTATCGCTCTATTGGATAAGATAGCGGTCAATGCAATAAAGCAAAAAATAAGTGATTAGTGCGCCAAGTACGATGCGGATAATCCTGAATAACTTAGGTGAAACTAAGTGTGTCGCTTTATCAGATTTTTGCGCGATATTTTCCATGTCGCCCCGTATTTTTTCGACGTTAAGGTAATTCTTTAGAGTCCGATTACCTAGTAAAATCAATATTTCATTCAACGACATGCTTAGCCATATTCCGGATAAAACCCAAAGTAGGTTTGTATGAAATGAGGGTTTCGAAAATAGAGAAAGATAGACGATAAATGATGCGGCAATTACAAAGTAAATCGACATTCGAATTAGGGATTTACGTTTTTGCGCAGCCGGTTTCTCGACGATTTCTAAGAGTGCGGCCAGCACCTCGATTCTTTCAGACATTGATGTCTCTCAAAAAAAGTTCATAAACATATTGAAGCATGAGTTTAGCTTTACATATTGACTATTACAAATTAATTCGCGTTTTCCACCTCAGGATTTGAACTTCAATAGTTTGACCTTCTAGATATTCATGTCACGTGTTCGTTAGAAAATTAAAAAAATACACAATAGATGAGTGTACCTACACATATTGAAATTAAGTTGTCATCAAAAGTACGCCAAAGAACGCTAGTCATCATTGCATCAACTTTGCGCGCACCCAATAGCCACGCGCGCGGTCGAGTACCGTTTGATATTTGATGTCGCTTAAATGAGCGCTGACTTTATAATTCAGAAAATTGGGGGTTATGCAGATTCTTGTTTGTTTTGCCTCCGGCTCGCTGGGCCCGTTAAGTCCTGTGGTTTGTACTGCGAGATGGAAGTTGCTTGCATCAGAGATGTTGAGCGGTGGAGTGTCTGCAGCTCAGTTGCTCTGTGCAGGGGAATAGCACCGCTTTTGTCTTGAACGTTCAAGTTTGCAACAACTTTCAGCGACAATTTCTAAGGTCGTGATTTGACGTTGTGGCTGATCAAGCGATCCGTATGTTAAGGGCGATTATTCTCTATGTCGGAGCCTGTAAATTAATTTGTGTAAATGTCCACGGTCTATTAACCTCTCGAGCGAGGAATTACCGATGGACATTTTAATGGATAGAGAAAAACTGAAAGCTTTGGCAAAAGAGCTTGCCAAGGACATCAAGACGGAAGCAGATCTGAATATGCTTTCGAGGGAGTTGGTCAAGCTCACTGTAGAAACAGCCCTAAACGCTGAACTCACCGAACATTTGGGTTACGAAAAGCATTCGGATAGCAGGCCAGGACGTGGAAATGCACGCAATGGCAGCACTGCAAAACGGCTCAAAGGTACGCATGGAGAAGTAGAAATTCTCACGCCACGAGACCGTGACGGCAGCTTCGAGCCACAGCTCTTGCGCAAAGGGCAAACGCGCCTGACTGCGATGGACGATCAAATTCTGACGCTGTACGCGAAGGGACTGTCTACCCGTGAAATTGTGCAAACCTTCAAAGAAATGTACGATGCGGACGTGTCGCCTACATTGATTTCCAAGGTCACAGACCGCGTTCTGGAGCAGATCACACAATGGCAATCTCGTCCACTTGACCCCATTTATTCTATCGTCTATTTGGATTGCATCGTCATTAAAATTCGCGACAATATGCGCGTCATCAACAAGGCCATTTACTTGGCGCTTGGGGTGAATATGGAGGGTAAGAAAGAGCTACTCGGCTTGTGGATGTCCGATAATGAGGGCGCAAAGTTCTGGCTATCCGTGCTGACCGAACTAAAAAATCGTGGCGTGCAAGATATTCTAATCGCCTGTGTCGATGGTCTTAAAGGGTTCCCTGAAGCGATTGCCGCCGAGTATCCGGAAACCCGCATTCAGCTATGCATTGTTCACATGGTGCGCAACAGCTTGAAGTATGTGTCGTGGAAGGACTACAAGGCTGTTACCGCTGATCTCAAGCGAATTTATCAAGCCACGACTGAGGATCAAGCATTGACCGAATTAGAGCGCTTTAGTCAGCAATGGAGTGAACAATATCCACAAATTGCCAAATCATGGACGACACACTGGATCAATTTGCGCACGCTATTTGAGTATCCTCCAGAAATACGCAAAGCAATCTACACGACCAACGCGATCGAGTCCCTCAACAGCGTCATCCGTTCGGCAACCAAGCGAAGAAAGCTATTTCCAAGTGATGACTCAGCCATGAAAGTAGTATATCTCGCCATCTCTCAGGCTGCAAAGAAATGGACGATGCCGATTCACAATTGGCGTATGGCCTTAAATCGTTTTATGATTGAGTTTGGCGATCGCATTCAAAAATACGATCACTAATTTGTTCCGTGGCATTTACACAGAATTTCTTACAGGCTCTCTATGTCGCCACCATTTAGCAATTGTTGCAACAATGCGGTAATATCTTCGAGAATAGCTTCCGTGGCGCTTTCCACCTCGCTTACTTCATCTGCCTCAAAGCAGCATCTGCCAGCTTCCAACTAGTTTCAAGTTCCGGCTTCACACTTTGCGCTTCGCTTGTTTTGCCTTGCGCGATTAAGGCATTGCTTAAACCTTGCAGTGACCAGCCGCTGCGTAGATGCTCTTTCAAATCCGTGCGGAAGCTTTGTTCTGCTTCAGCAAAGCGTTTTGCTTGTAGCTGCATCATGCCTAGGCGTCTACGCGTGGCACCGCCGAGTGTTGGCGGTTCTGTACTATCAGCATCATTCGAAGCGGTGACGGCTTCGCTCTGTTCTTTGATGGCGTCGTCATAACGTTTTTCTGCCAATGCAATTTCCGCGCGAAGTTGATGTTGGGCTGTTCCAGCAATACTGCGAATTAGTTTTCCGAAGTAGTCATTGCTCGTATTCTTCTTAATTAATTCAGCAGCGGCAGGTTCTAGTTTGGCGAGTGATGCTTTGGCGGTGGCAATATCACCTTTACGCGCATACGCTGTGCCGCGCGCCATTTCGCCTAAGGCTGTTGCTACGCCATGATTACCGCTTGGCATGGACTCGATTTGCAGAGCATCCCAGCGCTGTAAATACATTAGTGTCAGAATTGGTAAGCTGCGTACGTATTCGCCATATTCATGATCACCTGTCGAGGCTGCGGCAGCCGCTCTGGCTGTTTCTATTGCGAGATCTCCACGACCTTCCATCAGCGCGCCATACCATTGGAAGTGACGATTGTGGCCACGCCAGTCTTTGGTATCGGTGAAGTTTTGACGTTTCAGTTCGACCATCATGGCTTCATCAGCAGCTACCGCGAGTTGATTGACCCGCGTGGCGTCGGCATAACGTCCAATTTGCGCATAGGTATGCGAAGGCATGTGCAATAAGTGTGGCGACTTCGGTGCCAGGGCACCTAAGCGATCCGCAGCCGCTTCGGCGCGGCCCGCCACTTGTACAGCGTCGACACTATGAATCATGTAGTGATTGAGGCCTGTGTGGTTGGGGTAGGCCTTTAGGGCCGCTTCAATACGTGTGGCAAGCTCACCAATTCTACCGCCGGGTTTGCCTTGTTTGTCCCACCAATCTTCGGTGGTAGCGACCATTTCCGCTTCGGCGTAGATCGCCAACACGTCCGGATCGTTCGGAAATTGTTCCACAAGTTTGAGCATGCGATCGGCATAAGCGACGTCAAGCGGATTGGCACGTTCTACGCTTTTTCCGGCAACGGCACAGACTTGCCCCATCAACGGTGTCACTTCGCGTTTAACGCTTTCGTGGGCATAACGTAGGGCGAGCGATTCGATCAATGCTTGATCACGCGCTGACGATCCAGCCCTGTGTTTGAGTGCGTAATCCACATATTTCACGGCTTCGGTCAAATCACCACGCGAAGGGTTGTTGATGTTCGGCCCCATTTGATTGGCGATACCCCAAGCACACATGGCGCATTCCGGATCTTTGGCCAAAGCAGCTTTAAAAGCACGTATCGCTTCGTCACCATTGAAGCCATACATTTGCGACACACCTTGTGCGAACAATTGTTGAGCTGCCACATTGCCCTTGGATGGCACTAAATTACCACCGCCAAAGCCATCGAGTACCGGCGCAGTTGCATGCTGGTCAGGGAGGAAAGGAATCGATGAACAAGCGGCCATTACGGTGATGGCCATTGCGACAGCAGAAAGGTGAGATAGAGTTTTCGATGTTGGGAATTGCTGTCGCATGGTATACCTTTGTTATAGAGACTTGCAGAACGGGAACAAGGGGGACTGCTGTTAAAACTCAAGTTCGAGATTGGAGTTAACGCGTCTGCTCTTTCTCGTCGGCTTCTTATCCAAATATCTCAAATGGTTTTGTCGGCAACGCCACATAAAACGAAGCAATAAGGTGCGCAATTGCGGAGGGAATACTGGTTTTTTTCCTGATAGCCATTTCGCTAATCGCAATTGCGAAAGCGACCAAGTAAAAAATGACAAATATTTCCAATAATGAGCTTGCGCCAAACCAAGCGCCAGCCATCGCAAAAGCTTTGAAATCACCGTGTCCCATTCCTTCTTCGCCTTTAATCATTCGATAAATCCAAAGGAGGCAATATGGAATGACATACCCAAGGACCGCGCCCATCACAAAGTTACGCGGGTCATGGTACAAGGCGTGGTAGATCAATCCAAGCCACATGATAGGGATAACAATCATGTCGGGTAGGAGTTGATATTGTGTATTGATCGTAACTAGCAAGATGTGCGACAGGAAGTAGAAACAAAGAAGTAGAGAAAAATTTGTGATTCCAAGCTGAAGAGTTACGCAGAACACCAATAACGCTGAGCCCAAAGCGGTAAAGATCCCTAGGTTACCCAGTTCGCGGTTATTAAACAGTTGGTTATGTGGTTCGACTTCGATTCCAAATTCGTGAAGTTGTCGTTCCCATTCTTTTCTTAGCTGGGAAGTAAAAAAACGCGAAAGAAGTGGGATAGCGACGAAGCCTAGGATAGCTGCGACAACGCTGGCGAAAGTCGCTTGTGTCGTGAATTCGTTCATAGGTATTTGTAAGTGCCTTTTATTGAGAAAGATTGCTGGCGCACTCAAGTGTAACTCTTGTGTAGTCTGAAAGACAATTTATTTGGGGGCTTAATTTTTGTCCTTTCAAATTTTGTTTCACAGCATTGTTTGATCGCGAAAAACTTCGGTGAGATTTACCGTAAGTCAAAATAGAAACGTTTCTGATGGAAGATCTTGCAATTTGCCTTTGCTGCGATGTGTACCTTGGACGGGGACAAAGATTCTTCAGACAATAGTGATGATTTACAAGGCCCCACATATTGCAATAAGAGTGTAACTTGCAGAGAGCTTTATCTTTCGGTCATGGTCTCAGTCTCGTATAGAGGCAAGAGACCAAAATTGAGCGCCAAAACGATCAGCGCTAAAATAGAAACGTGACTGATTACCTGGGTAATTGGAAAGCTATCGGGTTGATTCGTGCCGCGAAATATTGATTGATCGTAGGGCGAATTCACGGCTCCAAATTCGGCAAATAATCGATATAAGCATCGAAGATCCAACCATTCAATTCTTTGATTTCTTCTGTGTAACGCAAGGGCATCGAGTAGACCTTTACTTTGATCCAACGGCCTTCACGTGTGCCAACCGTTTCGCAAGGACGTTTGCTATCGATGACTTCGAACATGGTGCCGAACGGCATGGTCTCCACTTTGGCGCTATTGGCATTCGCATCGCTACGCAGTTGAACTTTGTCGGCAACTAAGACAGCGTAAGGTTTGGTATTGCTAGTGCAGCTAAGTACTTTGTTGGGGGCTTTACATAAACCATTTTTGTAGTAGTCAAAAATTTCAGCGAGGGCTTTGAGGTCTTTGACCTCTTTGTCTTGGCCTTTGGGTGGGAAGGCAATGCCCATGCACGTTTTGCCGGGTATGCATTCGGGAATGCTGACCCCTGTTTGCGGAGTGCCGATGGAGCCACCTTCGTACTCGCAGCGACTTTGTGTCAAGTCTTTGTCTGCTTTTGAGATTGGGGCATTGATGCCGGCGCTACACCAGGTATAGCTATAGGCTCGGTGTGCAATACTCATCATCGAGCGGTCGTAGATTTCGATTTTCGTCGTTTGCCGGAAATCTGCGCCGAGTTCGCATAGATTCTTCACTACATTAAGTTGGGCATTGGCTGTTGCGTAGGCGAGCGGCGTCACACCAGAAGCATTTGGACTATCTAGCTTGTGACCTTCCTTTGCAAGGAAATTGAAAGTTGTTTTATCTGCGCCACTCTCTGCAGCGACATCGACTACGCTACAACTGGCGCGTTGACGGCAACGTGCTAACCAACCGGCTTCTTTGAAAGCATGCAACATCGCTAATCGTTGGGTGTCGTCGGCAATGGTCACAGCTTCGCTCATCCAGTAATTCTCGATGATGGCTTGCCATTCTTTACGCACGTTGGCAGCGAGATAGGCATTTGCTTTGCTGAGGTCAGTGTCTCCCGCACGGGTCGAATGTACGAGCTTGAGATAGTCATCGAACCAAGCAGACTTCGCTGCTCCTTTTTTGCAAAGGCCAGATTTGATAAAGCTAGTGGTAATGACCTCGGCTGCACGAGCGCGTGCATGTAATAAGGCAAAGCCTTGATCTTGTGTCGCGGAATTCAGTCTTTCAGTGAGCCTTTCCAAAATCGGAGGTTCGACTACTTTCTTCCCTTCATGTATGTAGCTGGCAGGTAGGAGTGGATTCACACCGTTTTCGCAGTGGATTTTGATGACGGCAAAGCTGTTTGAGACATTTGCGTCTTGAGGTAGGTTGAGTACAGCCGCGGATTCCAATGATCCGCGATCAGATTTGAAGCCTTTGCTAAGCAGCCATTCGACCATCTGCGGTTTGGGGTCATTCATGCTAGCGTATTGCATCGGTTGACAGCTTCGTAGCTTATTGCAGGCTTTGATCCAACCTAGACTTTCTAAGTATTGAGTGAGCGCGACATTGCCAGAAGAGGCTGCAAAATTAAAAGCCAGTGCGAGCTGATCACCACTGTACTTTTCTTTCGAGAGAATTCGCTTCACCGCTTTCAGATCGCCGCTTATAAAGAATTGGCCGTCCGTGTTCTCCCATGTGGAGCTATATGCTGTAAGGCTAGCCAACATAAGTGCGATGCAAGTGAGCGGCTTAATCCGCTTAATGAGGAGCTTCATGTGGCAATCTCGAAAGGAAGATGCAAGATGCTAGCCCGTGGCTCTCGTATTTGCAACGAGAAGAAACTGAAGTATTAGCTGGAGCTGCTATAGAAGAAGGCGAGCTGGGTAGACAGGCTCATTCCCGTGAAGGCGAGAATCCAGTAACTATCGAGCAAGAAAGTCACTGGATTCCTGCCTACGCAGGAATGACCGAATCACACAAGTTTCCAGATCATTTCAAATCAAAACGATCAGCATTCATTACTTTGACCCAAGCAGAGACGAAATCAGACACAAATTTTTCTTGCGCATCGCTGGTGGCATAAACCTCGGCCAAGGCACGCAATTGTGAGTTAGAACCGAATACCAAATCGACGGTTGTTGCTGTCCATTTGATTTGACCTGTGCTGCGATCACGGCCCTCGAGCACCCCAGCTTGTGTTGTGGATTTTTTCCATTGCGTGCGCATATCGAGCAAGTTGATGAAGAAGTCTTGGCTCAATACTTCAGGACGATTCGTGAATACGCCATGGGCAGTTTTTCCTGTATTGGCATTCAAGCTACGCAAGCCACCGACCAGCACGGTCATTTCCGGCGCACT
>CANHZI010000145.1 GCA_947464955.1 Oxalobacteraceae bacterium | reverse complement strand
TTGAGCCAAATCCGTCAGCAAGAAGCCAACCCAAATGCCATCGCAGCGGCACAATTCTCGAAACTGATGTACGGTCAAAATAATATTCGCTCGCGCAATCAACTCGGAACCGCCGAAACGATCAATGCCATCAATCTTGATGATTTGAAAGCCTACTATGCCAAGAATATGGCAGCATCAGTCGCGCGCATGCACGTCGTCGGCGCTGTACCGAAAGCTGAAGTGACAGCATCTTTGCAAAACTTGGCAAAAAATTGGAAGGCGGGCAAAGTGAGTTTGCCAGCACCAAGTTCTGCGCCAAGTATTGTCGGCGGTAAGGTTTATTTCTATGACGTGCCCGATGCAAAACAATCAGTCTTGCGTATCGGTTACCCCGCATTGGCGGCCACTGATGCGGATTACTATCCAGCCGCTGTCATGAATTACATCTTGGGTGGTGGTGGCTTTGCTTCACGTCTGACACAAGAGCTGCGTGAAGGTAAAGGCTACACCTATGGTATCAATTCGAGTTTCAGCGGCAGTAAGAGTGCGGGAGCTTTCACCATAGGCAGCGGTGTGCGTAGTAATGTAACCCTCGAATCGACGCAGTTAGTGAAAAAGATTCTGCAAGATTTCGCAACGACCTACACCAAAGACGACTTGGCGACGACGCAAAGTTTTATGATCAAGAGCAATGCACGCGCCTTCGAAACTGCCAATGCCAAACTTGGTATGTTGGACAATATCAGTGAATACGGATGGAAACCGAACTACGTGAAAGATCGCGAACAAATCGTGAAGACCATGACGGTAGAGAAGATCAAGTCACTGGCACAGACCTACTTAGACCCAAGCCGTATGGTGTGGTTGGTGGTAGGTGACGCCAAAACTCAACTGCCACGCATGAAAGAGTTGGGGTTTGGTGAACCGATTTTGTTGAATGCGGAAACGAAGTAATTTGTTTCGTTGAGTGGGGGTAGTGCCCCCCCCTCAATTGTGACTGAGCAAACTAAGTGCCCACCAAATCTTCAAATTTGGTGGGCTTTTTTGTCAGCAATTCCAAGTTGACATAAAGCTATCTTTGCACTTGTTTTATTGATATTATTGCTTGGCTTTGTCGTTGGTCAGCTTGTTTTAGGCTGGTAACGCGCAACATAATTAAAGTGGAAAGGCTAAGCAATGGCTCGAGTTCTTCGAAGTTCAAGTACTGCATTTACTAGCTCACATAAAAACGTAATTTTGGTCACAGCTATCCTCGCTATGTTGAGCTTATCAACTACGGGCTATGCTGGTTGTCGATATCTCAAACAGGCGAGTTTAGATGTGACTGTCGCGAATTCGACACCAACGATAGGGGGATCGGTAAATAGTCACGGCATTAACCTTCTGGTTGATACAGGAGCGGTGCAGACCTTACTCAGTAAAAAATTTGCCGAACGTTTTGATTTAGCCCTTTCTCATACTGATAGAACTTCCTTTGGTGTGGGCGGCGTATCGCAAAAATACTCAGCGGTTGTTAATGAATTTTCAGTTGGCAACATCAAAGGAGGAAAAACGAGATTAGCGATTGTGGCTGAAAGTAACGTACCAAATATAGACGCGATTCTTGGCGTCGACTTTCTCTTTCAGCGTGATCTTGAAATTGCGTTTGCCGACAAAAAACTCAACTATTTCTATCCCAGCAATTGTGAAAATGCATTCCTTGCTTATTGGGACCCAAACGCGAGTGTGGTGACAACTCGAGATGTCTCGTCGCGTGATAAGCGTCAAGTATTCAATGTCGAGATCGAAGGACAAAACTTTCTAGCCTTAGTCGATACTGGGGCGCAAATTTCTGTCATCGATAAGGCAGCTGCCGCTCGACTAGGCTTGAGCGAACAATCTGTTGGGGTAACGAAAAAGTCCTCCATAATGGGAGGAGGTAAACGCGTGGTGGATAACTGGCTACTACCATTGAAGGATTTACGCTTTGGCGCAGAGGTGGTGTCAGACATCAAGATTACGATGTCTGATCTTTATGGTGGTCTATCGTCTGATAGCCAGACTATCGAGACGACTTATTTTATTAAAGATCAACCGGAAATCATTCTTGGGATGGATTTTATTCAATCGCATCGTCTCCTGTTCGCCATTAGTCAACGGAAAATGTATTTCAGCTATTTAGGTGGACCGGTTTTTCAAGGTGGGAAAGTAGATAGAGTTGTTGATGTGGCGCCTGATTGAGAATGGGAAGAAGAGCACCAGCCCCCTTGATCTTAGTTCAGTAATTCATTTCGATTGGATTTGCAAAAACTTAGTCAGTACTTGTATTGCGTAAGAGAGGCCTAGTCCAAGAAGGAACCCTATATTTGCAAATAGAAAGACAGCACGTGTCAGACCTCGTTCATCTGCTTCAGGATTCAAATCAATGTCGTGTTGAACACGGAGCCAGATCATTCCCCAGCAAACACCATAAAACGCTACTCCATATAATGAACGATATCCCCACGGCAGCGACAACGCAAAGATAAGTTGAGCTGCAATAAGAATTGGTAGTGTACCGACTCCGAGGAGAGTAAAACTTGTGGTCACCACACAAGAGGTCGCAATGAAAAGGCGAATATACGCGACAAGTGTAGGAGCTTGATGGTTAACGTTCATGGTGAGGTTCAGTGAAGTTAGGGCGATTACCACAGAGCTATTTTTATTTGTTTCAGTACACAGGCAAGAACTAGAAAGCAGACTATCGAAATTAAGGTACTGATGAAAAGCGTGAGCCAAAAGCCCAAACGTTCTAGCAGCCAAGGAAAAGCTAAAAACATGGGTAATGTTGGCAACACATACCAGAAGGTGTACCGCGCATGCTTGGTGATCTTATCGGTAGATTGATGGTCTAGGTGAAGCCAAATTAAACTGAGTATCGTGATCAATGGCAGCGCTGCAAACAGACCACCGAGCTTATCGTTGCGCCTTGCGATTTCAGAAACCAAAACCACCACGGCAGCGGTAATTAAATACTTGAGGGTCAAATACAGCATGGACTTCCTTCGTCGATAGCAGCGCTTTAGCCAAAGCAGCAAACTTAGTTGGTGTTCGATTGTAAGCTGTATTGGTTTGAAATAAAAAAACGCTTTACCTGCTTCAGATCAAATAGTTGTCCTTGACATCGATTTGCGATGGTCTTAGCATTCGGCTGTTTCCTAATGAAAGATACTCAACACCATGCCTATCCCAGATGAACCCGCGTTGATGGTCCGTGAACTCAGTCGTTTATTCGTGCGTTCGCAACGTGCACAATCCGCCTCAGTCGATGGTGCATCGAATGTGCAATGCCACGTGTTGACCGAGTTGCTGCGCGTTGATGGATTGAGTCAGCAAGCTTTGGCCGATCGTTTGTCACTCGATAAAGCCTGGATTAGCCGCGCCGTGGATTCCTTGGTATCTGATGGCGTGGTGCAGAAATCGCCGCATGATACCGATGGGCGTAGCGTGAAACTGAGTTTGACTGCACTCGGTAGAATCCGTGCTGAGAAACTCGAACAAACTTTGAATGCGCATGCGACGCGGGTGTTTGAACATATCCCTCAAGAGCAGCATGCACAGATTCATGATGCTTTGGCGATCTTGATTGAGGCTTTGGTGAATAGTCATCAAGAAGTGGCGCAAGAGCTCGGGTAAACATTCCTAAAGAACAGATAAATGAAGTTGATAAGAAATGCATTGGCTGGAATCTTCATTTTGGCGAGCGGTAGCGCCAACGCAGGTCTCAAACCGCTGAACGTAGCCTTTTTTGATTACAGCAAAGGTGAGATTGGTACAAAGTCGTTTAAAGCCATGCGCGATAAGAATTTTGAACACCCATGCTGGCGCAAGTTCGTTGAAATCAATGCCATAGAAAGTGTTCAGTTCGATAAATTCCCGAAAGCCTTAGAGCGAGCAAAATTGATTGAGGCAGTCCATGGTTCGGCGGCTTCGGCCAATGAATTTGCTAGAGCATTGAGTACCGAAGGTTTTAACGGAGCCTATGCTTTTGTTCCTGATGCGACAGGCAACTACCTTACCGTATACGGCATCTCTTATCAAAATGGAGCGATTTCAGCGGGTGCGTCGATTCGCAAACCGGCGTCGGGCTTAATCGACAAAGAAGTATTATCAAAAGCTTTGTGTGAAGCGAGTCGTGCATTAGACTAGTGATCGCGATCGACATGGTCGGCAATAATCTCTGCAATCAATTTCTGAGAAGTATATGGAGACAGTATGACAAAAGAAGAATTCTTGCATTTGCAACATAGTGAATCAGTGGTCGCCCAAATGGCAGCGACAGTCTTTGCTGGCTTACTTCAGCATCAAAACCTGACCGCGGAGAATGAGGATGAGTTGGTCGAGCGTTCGATTTCTATTGCAACGAAATTGGCACTTCGCGCTGAACAAGTGATTAAAAGTGATGAAGAGTGGGTGAAGAAAGCAACGGGCTCGGCATATCTTCTAGGTTAAAAAAGCTAGCTTAGTCGCCCACCAAAAGAAGGTGTATCTATGTTCTCCCTATTTTCCTCTCCCTCGTACTTCGATCAAGAGTTAGGTGAGCTGAAACGAAGCCGAGGCATGTGGCGTGGGCAAATTGGGCTGATGGGCCAGCACTATCCGCTAATTCTAAGTGGAACAAGAAAATTACCAGAATCCGACGCTATCTCGACTGCGAAGCTTGCCCTACACAGCTATCCCGATTGGTGTCGAACAATCGAACAAGCACTCTTCGAACACTATGAACCCTACGCTGACGCTCTAGCCTCAGAAGAGACTGGTTCAGCGGCTCAGATTAAAATTAATCGTGCCGCAGATGTTTGGGCGTATGTGGAGATCGAATACGTGGCGGTCTATTATTTGGCAACTAAGTTAGCGACAGAAATTGCTTACCGAACGGAGTGGGATGAGGAGCATACAGTGGCGGCGAGATTTCAAGATGGTGAACTCATCGAGCTGTGTGGAAGTGTGTTACAACCATGATTCCGATTGTTCAAAAAATCTTTATCACCGCTATCATTCTCGTCATTTCAATTGCAATGACCTTGCTTGATCGAGCGTTCCCTAATCTAGGGCTCTTCAATGCCCATGGTGGCTTGGCGCTAGGCATGCTGATCGTCTACTTATTGCCTGTCCTAGCCATATTCTTAATGTTCGCGGTCCCTATCGCCATCTGGAAATTGAACAAACATTCTGATTCAACTCAAGCGCATCAATGGATGATCACACTGATTACACCCCTCTTGTTAAGCTTCAATTTGCTTTTATTCTTTGTTAGCACCAGCACTTAAGAAGATGTAATGAAGGTCTATTTAAGAAGTCCAAAGCCTGATGTTAGAACGATCCACGCTGCAAAAAATCAAAGGAAGAGCCACAAATGGATAGCCTAGAATTTACTGTCATCGGACTTAATTTCGTGATCATCGTGGTCGGCTATTTCTTGGTGTACCCTAAACTCGCAGGCAATAGCTTCAAGAAAATCGCGCAATGTGATTTGGTGGCGACGGCACTTTCATTATTGATCGTCGCCTCTCAATGTTGGAATACGGGTTATGCCTTCAATATGGTTTTATTTGAGGCCAATTGGTTTTGGTTTACGGTGATTACCTATTTGTTGATCGAGATCCCTTTCATGCAGTGGTACTTCAAAAAGCATGGCGTCGACATTGATATTGAACGCTAAGTATTCTTCTGAGTTCCAGTACTCATTCGAGCAAGATATGTTTTTGAAGCTTCCCACTGAGTTTTAGGTAAGGGGGCTGATCCATGGTTATCGGCATTTGCTTGGTATTGCTTGCTAACCTTCGCTTGCAATTGCATTAAAGCTTGGCTGGCTTGCAGCCTACGTTGTTGTTCGAGTTCCTTACGTTGTTGCCTTTGTTGAGCGCGCAGATCGCTGTCGTGAAAAGCTGGCGCAATGCGATTGGTGTGCGTTTGCTGCGTAATGTCTTGGAGCAGACTTAAAACATCAGCGTGCCTTTGGGCCGGGTCCCACGCAAAGCCTTTCTGTAACGCCTGCCATTGACCAGCATTGAGCTTGCTCGGTTTCGCGGGTTGGTGGTGAGCTTGTCTCTGCTCTGGAAAAGGCATGGCTCCCGTCAGCATTTGATAAAGCATGACAGCGACCGCATACACATCGAGTGAACGTTGATACACTTGTTGATGCGTGCCCGCTTCTGGCGCACGGTAACCAGCGGTGCCTGCATGCGGACCAGGTTTGAGATGGGGCTCAGTTTTTTGTTGAGGAAATTGCGGGTGTTGGGAATGGCTGCGCAGCCGTGCCGAGATGCCAAAATCGAGTAGTTTGACACTACCGTTCTTGCACAAAAAGAGATTACCCGGTTTCAGATCGCGGTGCACTAATTGATACTTGTCCCAAGCGTAAGTCAAAGCATGCGCGACGGGCACCAAAATATTGAGGGCTTGGCGTAGACTTATGCCGGACTGCGTAACTTCGGCTGGATGCAGATGCCTACTCAGATATTGATCAACATCTTGCCCTTGCAGGCATTCCATGACGATGAAATAGTTGCCGGTGGCTGGATCACGGCCCCAGTCGTAAACTCGAACAATATGTTCATGCGCGAGTTTGCGAACGAGGGTCGCTTCTTCGATTAAGAGGCGACGATGAATGGCGCTGTCGCTATATTCGGGGGCTAATATTTTGAGCGCCAGTGTTTCTGCATGACCTAGTTCTAGCTCGGTGCTAACATCATTCACCTGCCACACCTGTCCCATGCCACCCTGACCGATCAATTTGATCAGGCGATAATGTTTATGGCTGGCGCTCAATTCTTGTCCAGCGACATAACCGAGATCTGTATCGCCGGCGAGGGATTTGTTTGCAAGCATCGAAGCTGGTTCGGCATCGCTCTCTTTAGACTTGGAGAGCGAGAATAAGGTATCGAGTATGGTGTTCTTGCGCAGAGCGAACTCGTCCTGATTCAACAAGCCTTCCTCATGCAAGGCACGTAGTTCTCGTATTTGTTGAATCGCTGTCGACATAGTTTCTTAAAGCCGCCAAAAGAGTTTCAAGGCACGCTATAGAAAACGTGCCAAACTTTGCTACCTCATTTACCCTGCAAAGGACCATAAGGTGGCGTGCGGGCAAAGGTAAAACCTTGTGCCGTTTGCAAATCGATTTCATGCTGACGCTCTTGTTCGGCTTGGCGTTGCGCTCGTTCTTCTTGGACGCGTTCATGCAGCATACGCACAGTGTCTTCCCAAGAAAGTCCATGGGTTTGCCGTTTGACTTCGGCTACTGCTTTGGCCGCATGTTCTGATTGGCCCGCTTGGGTCGCGAGAATTTGATCGGCCTCCATGCCGGCCATGGTTTGAAGTTTGATGACATCACTGAGCATTGCGGCATTGGCCTGATCAATGACGGCAATTTTACTTGTATTATCGAGCGCAGCGATCGCTTGAAATTTCTGGAGTTGTGCGTCTAACTCGCTCTGTAGCTGGGCTTGTTGAATTTGGTGTTGTTGCAGTTGTGCTTGTTCTGTGTATCTCGCTTCGAGTTCTAAGGTGCGGCTCAGTTTATCGTGTTGGGCCAAGGCTTGTTGCTGTTGTTGAGCCAATTCGAGCTGCGCAATTTTCTGTTGAAGCTCAGCCACTTGTAAGGCGTGCTGTTGTGCTTGCAATGCAGACTCACGTTGTACTTGTTGTTGCCGTTGCTGCGCCAGCTCGTCTTCCCACGCTTGTATCCGCTTAAACTCGCGTGCACGTACTTCAGTCTCCAAGCTGAGACTCAATAAGCGCGTTTGGTGCGCCTCTTCTTCCAGTGCTTGTTCGCGCAATTGCAATTGTCTTTGCTGCTCATGCAACCAAGAAGCTTGTTCTTCTTGTCGCAGACCTTGATGTTGGCGCTGGTTCACTTCAAGTTGATGATCAAGGCGTTGCGCTTGCAATTGATGCTCTATTTTTTGCTGTAGTAATTGCGCGGCCTCTTTGCTATGCATCTGTGCCAGCTCAGATTCTGAGCGCATTTTGATGCGCGCTAGAGTGCGGATATGCAACCATTCGTCGACTTCGTTTTGTTGCTGATCTTTCTTTTCGCGGAGTTGGTGTTCGAGCTCTTGTACCGCGCTAGCCGCTCCTTGTTCGATCGCTTGTTTGCGAGTACTGGCTTCAGCGATGCGCGCATAGAGTTCGAGTTCACGCAATTGAATTGCGTGTAAACGCTCTGCTTCATCTTGACGTAGCTTGGCGCGGCTTAAGCGTTTCTTCGCATTTTCGTGTTCACCACGCAAATACAACCACGATAAATCATTACCCAGTTGTTGGCGCATTTCCTCACGACGATAACGTAAACGCACCCGCTCTTCATCGCGAGCGATTTGCTGCCATTCTGCCTCGCTGTATAAGGCATCGATCTGTTTGCGATGCGCATTATTGGCACGTTGTTCATCAATAATGAGGTATAAGCTGCCGATTTTTTCGCCAAGATTTTCTCTGGCGCTCGAGAGTTTGTCGTGACGCAGCTCTTGAACCTTGACGCTATCGAGGTGCAGGCCAAGTTGATCGAGCACAGAGCTCAAGCTAGTGCTAACTTCTTGTTGCAGATGTTGTTGTAGTGCAGTTTGATCTTGCAACTCTCTGAGCGTATGGGCGTTGCATAGCTCCTGGCATTGTTGGCGTACACTGGGTTCAAGTAAGGCTTGCAGATCGTTGTGACGAACTTGGCAGGATCCTGTCATCCAATGTTCGGCGAACTTTTGGTGATCGGCGATACGCAATTGCAGTTTAATTTGGGCTTGCAGCGATAAGAACTCGGCAGTGTGTAATTCTTCTACCGTTAAGGCAATACTAAAACTCGCTTGGCGGCTAATAAAAATACCGGCCGCTGCCCGCGTATCGAGCGATAAGCCTGGCGATTGGAAACGATGAATTTGTCCGAACTGAAAGACATGAATCGGGTACTGTACGGCATTCTGTAAGTTGAGTGCCAAGAATTCGGCTAACTTGCGCACATGAAAACCGACGGCGATCTCGTCTTTTGCCAGCATGTCGCCTAGCGGTACAGCATCAAAATCAAGGCCGCAAACGCTGCAATAGCGCGCATCGTTTGCTTGCGTTTGGGCGCAACGGCGGCAAGCCGAAGGTGCGGATTTGATTAAGCTGAACATGCGAGACTCCTCGAACAAAAGATGCACAGTGCACCATGCTGAAAATGGTAGCAGCCAGCCTCTTTTTGCTTCGTTCGAACAGAAGGCAGAAAACCCGCCATATCGACGCTTATTGACAGAAAACGAAGCAAATAAGCATCAAAATCAGGAAAAACAGAGCCGATGCATTGTCTAATTCATTATAAAAGCATGAAATGCCATCGACTTGTGTTGCGTCAAACCGCAGCTTGCTTGGGGGGCGTTCAAATCTTTGTTTAGAGATTATGGGGGCAAACTAAGCCAAACTAAGCCAAACTACACCATATTCGGATAGGGCTCGGTAAAGCATTGCCATCCTAGTGGAACCGTATTGTCGGCCTCGATACTAGACTGCGGTGAGAATGGTGGTAAGCCGCGAACATCGGTATTACTTTGCAAGGCCAGTAGTTGATTCGTAATGCTGTGCCGATGGCGCGGTTTCTCGCTATCGGCTTGATACAGTAAGCAAAGCGTTTCAAACGCACCATGATCTGAACTGTGTTGAAGTACGATCATTTGTTGATCTAATGAGATCACCTGCCATCGCAGTTGTCCCGCAAAACTAGCGCATAAGTCGATTACATCGCCGACTTTCAGTCTCATTGCTTGCATGGGCGAGAGCCTCTCACCGTTGAGTAAGATGCCATAGCGTGAGCAATCGATTAGTTCAATATGTTCCCCGCGATGTTGAATGACAGCGTGTACAGCACTAATCCGAGGATGGGCGATGTGGATGTCGACCGTGTGCCCGTTGGTCGTTTCGTGCTTCAACATAGCGCGCCCTATGCGCCAATGTTGTCCTTCGAGGATACGCAGCCAGTGATGGCGAATCGGATGATAGTAAGCTCGAGGCTGGGCGCTGACGCATTCCGTGGTTTGTGTGGCGACAGGCTTCGCTGCTTGGCGCCTTTGTTGGAAATCGCTTTGTATTGCTTGTTCTTGCGTGAGCGCTTCGGGCGCAACCTCAACTAAGACTTCGTCCCACGCTAAATAACCAGGCGCGGTTTCTTGTTGTGTGCTTTGGGAGCTTGGCATTACCACTTGCGCGAGTGAAGCATCGCGAGCGATGACTTCCAGATTCAAATGACGATGTTGCTGTAGGCCCAATGCATCATGTTGAAGGCGAGCGATGGCACCATCCTCAGCGATCACGCGGACATTTTTTTGGCTCGCCAAAAACACTTGGTGGATTTCACTAAGGCTCGCATCCGAACGCGGTAGTAGCAAGACCGAACTGCATAACCAACGTTGGAGACATTGTTGCTCATGATGAAAGCGCACTTCCATTTCGAGCGGATATTGTCCGTGTTCCTTATTGCGAGAGGAAAAACTCAAGAGGATGGATTGCCATTCACCGGAAAGCGCCCGCACAAAACGATATTGGCTGGTTTTGAGCGGCAATAAGTCACATCTGACTCTCAACTCTAAATTGTCTAAGCCCTTGGCGAAGTCATTTGGCAAACTCAGACGTACAGTTTGTCGACCGCCGACCGCACGCGGATCATAGCCACTCAAACTGAGCCGAGAGTGTTGGCTAGATAGGGGTTTAGATTGTGGGCTAGATACTGGGCTAGCCACGTCATTGGAAAGGCTGGTCGTGATTTCCAATGCGGTTGTAGGCACTAACTGAGGCGGCAGCTGCATGATCTAAACTAAGCCAATGTGAGAGCGGATCGAAGCCCTACTGTAAATCGGGCGAAAAAAATCGAAGGCAGGAATACACTCGTTTTTTGGCCTCAGTTCGACTTTTCTCACGACTTGGTCAGTCCATTACCAGTAGGCTTAGATTGACCCGCAAAGGCGCTTACAGTAAGCTTGTGCGCTTGTCGGCGTCGCACTCAACAAGAAAAGATATTAATCAATAGGCACGCCTGAATGCGAGTCTTCCTCACCTTTATGTTTCATCCATCATGAAAAAAATCGTCGTTAAATTTGGCGGCTCTAACTTGCGCCAACCTCAGGATATCGACCGCGTGGTCAATGTCGTACAGACTTATAACCGACCATTGGTGTTAGTGGTATCAGCGTTTTACGGCATCACCAATGCGCTTATCGCTTGTGTGCAAGCGGCGAAGGAAGGCGCTGGTACTAAAGCTGCGCTTGCCGAGAGCCGCAATTACACCTTGACCTTGCGTGCCTTGAAAAAAGAAATCGTGGAAGCGAATATTCAAGATGCAGCACATCGTGAGCGTACCGAAAAAGCACTGGGCGATCGCTTAGATCAATTAGACCGTTTCTTAACTGGCATTCATTGCATAGGCGATGTGCCGACGTTTGTGAATGATGCAATTCTCAGTTACGGCGAACGATTATCAAGTTTGTTGCTCACCGAAGTGTTGTTGAGCCGTGGCATTGCAGCGCGTGAAGCTTTGCCGGAAGACATCGGTTTAATTACTGATGGCGTGTTTGGCAATTCTGC
>CANHZI010000144.1 GCA_947464955.1 Oxalobacteraceae bacterium | reverse complement strand
CCAGCCAATGCGGCGCGACCCCAATTCCTAGCCCAGCTTTCAGCGCTTCCCAATTGACCAAATGATTGTCGCAACGAAAACCGAAGAAGTGCTTGTCTATGGTAAATCCTGCTGCGCGAAAGCCTTGGATGAAGCGGTCCGACTGGTCCAATCCTAGCCAGCGATAGGCAGCTAGATCTTTCAGTTTGCTAGGTTTCTTATCCGAGTTTTTCCTTGTGGTAGGTTGACGTAGATAATCCTTAGTTGCGTAGAACCCGATACCCCAGTCTCCGATATGGCGGGTGATCAAGGCAGTTTGTGTCGGACGTACCATACGAATGGCAATATCTGCTTCACGTTCGAGGAGATTGCTCAATTGGTTGCTAGCGACGAGTTCTACCTCGATGTCGGGATGTTGCTGTGCGAGCTTCACCAAGATGGGCGGTAGCACATGAGCTGAGACCACTTCGCTGGCAGTAATACGCACCGAACCATGCAAAGCTTGATCATGCTTGAGCATAGCCATGCTCAGGCTTTGCGCGGCACTCATCATAAATCGCGCGGGTTCGACTAAGCGCTCCCCTTCCTCGGTTAGCTTGAGACCGCGTGCAGCACGTTCAAAAAGAGCACTACCCGTGCTCTGCTCGAGCTCGCTGATTTGACGTGAAAGTGTAGGCTGACTGAGCCCGAGCGCTTCAGCGGCACGGGTCAATGAGCCGTGTTCTACCACCGCGATAAAGCTTCTAATCAGGTTCCAGTCGCTGTGTTGAGGGTGAAACTCGGGTTTGCTCATGATGTTCGCTTCCGCTTAAAGGCTGTCGGCTTTGCTTGGCTCAAAACCAATTTCAGGGCTGCTCGTTTGCAGCCATGTAGGTTTGAAATAGTAAAGTCACAAGCTCGAGATAAGCTATTCAAAAATGAATGATTGCTATGCAGATGTGTTAATTGTAGATGGAAGCTCGCGCGCGCACAATGGCAGCCATTACAACCACTTTGAGGTCCTTATCATGAACAACTTGAACTTCTTTCCCGCGAAGCCAGAGAAAACTGTGCTCGTGCTTGGCGCTGCGGGACGCTTGGGTTTGGCGGCGACTAAGGCCTTCGTACATGCGGGTTGGACAGTTTGGGCGCAAGCCAGAAAGCCAATCCAAGGTTTGCCTCGAGGACGCGTAAAAGTCTTGCAAGCAGATGTGCTTGAGATAGATCGCATCATTGAGTCCTGCGGCAAAGTGGATGTCATTGTGCATGCGATCAATCCTGATTACGCCCGTTGGGATCTACTATTGCCACCAATTACCGCGGCAGTTCTTCATATTGCCAAGGCGCTTAACGCCCACGTGATGATTCCGGGCAATGTCTATAACTTTGGGCAGGAATTACCGGAAATGTTAGATGAGGGAACGGCCTTTGTTGCCAATACCGAGAAGGCGAGTCAACGCATACAAATGGAAGCCAGCTTTTCAACAGCCGCCGATGAGCTTGGCGTATCCACAGTGGTGATTCGTGCCGGTGATTTTATTGGTGGCCGCGGCACTTGGCTCGACATGGGTATCACAAAGAATCTACATAAAGCGGTGTTCACCACCATGGGACCTGGCCATTTGCCACATGCCTGGGCTTATCTACCAGACTTGGCGAAAGTATTTGTGCTGGTGGCCGAGAAACGTGAGGTTCTACCTCGTTTTGATGTACTGCACTTTCCGGGCTACCGTGCCAGTCAGTTGGAATTGCAAAGTGCGTTTGAACAATTAATGGGGCATCCACTGAAGGTCAAGCCTATGCCTTGGGGTCTTATGAAAATGATTGCTTGGTTTTCCCCGATGCTAAAGGCGGTATTGAAGATGCGTTACCTATGGGAGCGCCCGCATCAGTTGTCAGGTGATAAATTGCTACGATTGATTGGTCCGATTCCGCACACACCTTTGAAGCTGGCCTTGCGTGAGTATCTGCCGAAAAACAAAAAATCTCAGCCGCGTGCTCTAGCTGAGATTTCAATCGAGTCTTGAGTTTTGTTCGCGAGAACGCTGATGTTTACGAGAGTTCTTGTTTCATGGTGTCGTGATTGAGTTCTTTTTCCCAATGCGACACCACTACCGTTGCGACGCCGTTGCCGATGAAATTGGTCAAAGCACGTGCTTCAGACATGAAGCGATCGATGCCTAAAATTAAGGCAAGGCCTGCAACTGGAATGCTTGGAATCACTGCCAATGTCGCTGCCAAGGTAATGAAGCCTGCGCCCGTCACACCAGATGCGCCTTTAGAGGTCAACATGGCTACCCCTAACATCGTCAATTGTTGCGTCATACTCAGTTCGATATTTAGTGCCTGTGCCACAAAGAGGGCGGCCATGGTCATGTAAATATTGGTGCCATCAAGATTAAATGAATAACCAGAGGGCACAACGAGACCGATCACTGATTTGGAGCAGCCCATTTTTTCTAACTTATTCATCAATGGCACTAAAGCCGATTCCGATGACGAAGTGCCCAACACTGTGAGTAACTCCTCTTTGATATAGGCGATGAACTTAAAGATGTTGAAGCCCACAAATAGAGCGATGGCGCCTAAGACCACAATCACGAATAAGACACAGGTTAAGTAGAAACTACCCATCAAAGCGGCGAGCGGTTTCAACGAAGCGATACCGTATTTGCCTATCGTGAAAGCCATCGCCGCGCCGGCCCCGATGGGAGCGAGTTTCATGATGACGTTCATCATACCAAAGAAAATGTGCGAAGCTTCTTCGATAAACATGTGCACCGCTTGCCCGGTTTTACCCATACGCATCATGGCATAGCCAAACAAAATCGCGACCAACAAGACTTGCAATAAATCGCCCGAACCGGTGAAAGCATCGGTGAAGGTTTTAGGAATGATATGCAAGAGAAAATCTGTAGTGCTTTGTTCAGAAGCGGCTTTAGCGTAATTGGCCACAGCTTTGGCATCGAGAGTCGCAGGATCAACATTAAAGCCCGCACCAGGTTTCAGAATATTGACCACGACAAGCCCAATCGCCAGAGCGAAAGTCGATACCACTTCGAAGTAAATCAACGCCTTACCGCCAACGCGCCCCACTTTTTTCATATCGCCAGCGCCCGCAATCCCGAGTACCACGGTACAGAAAATAATAGGGCTGATTAACATCTTAACAAGCGCAATAAAGCCATCGCCCAGGGGTTTTAATTTGACTGCAGTTGCTGGTGAAAAATAACCAAATATGCCACCGCAAATGATGGCTAACAGCACCCAAAAATACAGGTGGCTACTCATTTTTTTCATGTACATCTCCGAATCGTGTAGGTGAGATGACCGCAGTAGTGTTGCTGAAATACGGTCTGGAAAAGCCATGCCGAATTGGCTGTAGTCGTGTTTATCTGAGTTGCGATCGACTGACTTGGCTCGCATTATCAAAGTTCGTGGAACTAGCGTCTATTGTGGAAAACCGTAGTCCCGAGAACGAATTTCTCAAATTGCAATGCTGCGGTTTAAGGCGCAATAACGCAGTTCGCACCCTTGCTAGTGCATTTCGTCGCTTTCCAGGTGCCGGCGTTTTTGCCTTGTTTTATAGTTCGACCATCGCAAAAACATCTTGATTAGTGCGATGTTTGCGCAGTAATCAATTCACTCTCATCGATAAGGAAACATCACCATGACGACAGCACAACTCTTGATCAAACGTTTACCACTCGCATTGGCTTTAGGTTCTGCACTGGCCTTTAGCGGCTGTGCCATCATCATTGCGCCAGATGGTAATGACGCGCGTTTTGAATCTGCATGGAGTAGTAACGCCATCAAGGGCAACAACGAAGTCATTACCGAAAAACGCGCAGTCACGGGTTTGCCAAGCTTGAACGTGAGTGGCCCAATTCAAGTCGAAGTGAAAGTCGGTGCTGCACCGAGTATGGAAGTTGTCGCCGATAGCAATTTGGTCGGCCTCGTGCAAACGCAAAACGTCGGCGGAAGTCAGAAAATTTGGATTGATGAACGCTTTAATAGTCAAAATCCGATTCGTGTGATTTACACGGTACCGCAATTAAATGAAGTGGCTTCAAGCGGCTCTGGTCGTTTAACCATTAACGGTTTGAATGGTAGCAACTTCAATATCAGCAATAATGGCTCACGTTCTGTGGTTTTAGAAGGCCAAGTTGCGCGACTCGACGTCAATTCTAGTGGCTCAGGTCGTATCAACGCTTTGGGTTTATTGAGTAACGACGCTAAGGTGCGCGTGCATGGCTCTGGTTCATTGAATTTGGGTGCGGTAAATGGTAATCAATTGGATGTCACCGTACATGGTTCCGGTTCCGTAAGCGCGATTGGCAATGTGCGCAATTTGAATGCACAAACACATGGTTCGGGTTCTGCTGATCTCTCATCAGTGAAAAGCCAAACTGCAGACTTGAGTAGCTATGGCTCGGGCGATATTGCAGCGGCCGTATCACAAAACGTCAATGCCCAAGCCAATGGTTCCGGACGCGTGACAGTGTATGGCAACCCAGCGCAACGTAACGTCAATGGCAAGCGCGTGAGCTTTATTTTCTAATGGCTTGCCAATTGTCGATGGCCCAAAGACTGTGACTATCGCTATCGATTGATTCTCGCCGCATAACAACCGTAGGCGGCAAATCGAATCAAAATGAAGGCGACTTCTGGACGCGAAAACAAGCGTGCGAGGTCGCCTTCTGCTTTTTCTGGACTGCTAACGCAGGCATCGACAATGCGTTCTTGTTCGGAATAAGCGCGCAGCACAAATTGTGCTTGCAGATAGCAGGAGTCGGCAATAGTGGCAGAACAGCTGAGAGGGTCTAAGTCCGGCGTCTCTTGATGGTCCTCTGCCAACACGAAGATAGGGCCGTATTCCTTGTATGGCCCCGCGATGCTGAACGGGCAGTAGCTTGCAAGAATCAGTTTCTCTCCTGCTTTGGCGCGCCTTAGCACATCACGGCAAGGTTCGCCGCCTTTGGCAATATGATATTCAACCGCTTGGCCGAGGTCGTCTTGAGCTGTCGCCCTTACTTTCTGTAAAAAGCTCGTGCGGATGGGCTGTATCTGATGTGGGGCTAGTTTAAATAATAAATCTGACATATTTTTTGATATCGAAAGTGTTGAGTGGGAGGCTTGCATGCAGTATCGCGACTTCTACGCTGTTTTACTCGCCATTTTCGGACAATCAATTTTGGCCCTTGTTACAAGTTCTTACGAAGCCTCGTGCACTGTTACCAAAAGTGACGTGCTTCTGTCGGCATCTTGGCTTATGCTTGTTCCCATCAGTTTTAGGGAAAACACGCCATGAGCTTAACTTCGATTTCTTTACCCAAAATGCATAAGCGCTTCAAGCTCGCAGTGCTTGTGATTAGCGCAGCGAGCTTAGCAGCGTGCTCCAGTACTGGCATTAATGGCTCAGCGGATAGCTACGCAACAGCGACACAACAAGTGCCATTCCCAATTGCGAAGACAGCTTACTATGAAGACGCCAAGGTGGATCCGGTGTTGCTATTGAATCGTTTGAGTTGGGGCGTGAATCAATCCAGCTTATCGCAGATGAAAACGCTTGGGATGGATGCCTATTTGCGGCAACAACTGCAAGCACGTGAGAGTAGTCTACCGAGTGCCATCCAAGAGCAAATCGCGCAGCTGACGATTAGTCAAAAACCCTTCCCACAAATGATGTTGGAATTGGAAGCGCAGCGCAAAGCCGCAGCGGAAGTCAAAGGCACCGACGATACTTTGCGTAAAGCCTATCAGCAGGAATTAACGCGAATTGCACGCGAGGCGGCCACGCGTTCCCTATTGCGCTACACCTATTCATCGAACCAGTTACTCGAACAAATGGATTGGTTTTGGATGAATCATTTCAATGTCTCTACCCGTAAAGACAATTTGCGGGCGATGGTCGGTGATTTTGAAGAGACAGCAATCAGGCCTTATGCCCTCAGCAATTTTAAGGATCTATTGCGCGCTACCTTGAGCCATCCAGCGATGTTGCGTTATCTCGATAATGAACATAATGCCGCCAAAAAAATCAATGAGAACTATGCGCGTGAGCTGCTGGAACTTCATACCATGGGTGTTGGCAGTGGTTACACACAGTCGGATGTACAAGAATTAGCGAGAGTATTGACCGGTATTGGCATACGCTTGCGCCAAGAGAAAAGGCCAGGTGCCGAAGCGAATGCAGTTCTCGGTCAACATCAATTAGCGATGCTTGATGCCAAACGTCATGATTATGGCGATAAGCAGATACTCGGTACCACCATCAAAGGTAGTGGCGCCGACGAGGTTGAACAAGTGCTCGATTTATTAATGCGTCAACCCGCAACGGCTCAATTTCTAAGTAAGAAATTAGCGATGTATTTTGTCTCAGATTCACCGTCTGAGGCTTTGGTTGATGCCATGGCCAAACGCTTTCTCCAAACACGAGGTGATATTCCCTCGGTGTTAAAAACGATGTTCGATAGTTCGGAGTTTATCGCCTCTCTTGGCAAAAAATTCAAAGATCCTTTGCACTATGTCGTGTCCGCCATGCGTTTAGCCTATGAAGATAAATCGATCGTCAATACAGGCCCGATGTTGAATTGGCTAAACACCTTGGGACAAACGCCTAACGGCCATTTGACACCCGATGGCTATTCTACGAACGAAGTTTCGTGGTCTAGCCCAGCACAAATGACGAGTCGTTTTGATATCGCCAAATTGATGGCACGCGGCGCACCGAATCTATTCAAACCAGAAAACGATGATGGTAAAAACGAGAGTCTGAATGTACAAGCCCGTGAATTAGCAAAACCCGCCTTAGCGCAAAATGTTTTTGTGAAAGATCTCAGTAAACGTTTTGCGATGAGTTCGCAAGAAGCCCTGAGCCAATCGACTTCAGCGCAAGAATGGAATGCTTTTTTCTTGGCCAGCCCTGAAATGATGCGTCGTTGAATGCGAAGAAAAGTGTAGTGAATACAGAAAAAAGGAAGAAAAAATGAATCGTCGTGAACTCTTAAAATCAATGGGCTTGTTCGGTGCTGGGCTTGGTTTGAGTACGATATCTGCGCAACTCTTAGCGGCGCCCGCGACACAAAATCGTTTGCTATTTGTATTCCTGCGCGGCGGTTACGATGCCAGCAATTTGTTAGTGCCGACCTCTAGTCAGTTTTATTACGAGGCGCGACCATCCATCGCCATTGCCAAGCCGAGTGCAGATCTGAATTCTGCCTTGGAGCTAAATAGCGATTGGGGTTTGCATCCCGCTTTGCGTGACACGATTTATCCTATGTTCAACGCGGGCGAAGCAGCATTTATTCCTTTTGCCGGTATTGATGATCTCTCACGTAGCCATTTTGAGACCCAAGACAGTATCGAGATGGGGCAAGAATTAAATACGAGTAGAAACTATCAATCCGGATTCCTGAACCGTTTGGCTGCGCAATTAAACAGCGGCTTGGCGATGTCCTTTACCGATCAATTGCCGATTATCATGCGTGGTGACAGCAAGGTGGCGAATACTGCGCTGCGCACCATCAGTAAATCGAATATGGACGATAAGCAAAGCAAGATCATCGCCCAGATGTACAACAAAACCGCGCTCGAAAAACAGGTCAGTGATGGTTTCGAAGTACGTGGTGAAGTGGTACGCGATATGCAAAGCGAGATGCAGAACAATGATGGCAATCGCAATGCCATCACCACGAAAGGCTTTGAGTTGGAAGCTAAACGCATTGCCAAAATGATGCGCGACAAATATGCACTCGGCTTCATCGATGTTGGTGGTTGGGATACGCATGTCAATCAAGGGGGGGGCAGTGGCGCCTTAGCCGGGAAGTTCGAAGAGCTAGGACGTGGTTTAGCCGCCTACAAAAATGAAATGGGTGCGATGTGGAAGAACACCACGGTGGTCGTAGTCAGCGAATTTGGCCGTACCTTTAGAGAGAATGGCAAGCGAGGCACCGATCATGGCCACGGCAGCGTGTATTGGGTGTTGGGCGGTGGAATCAAAGGCGGGCGCGTCGTCGGTGAACAAGTCAAACTGGATGCAGCCTCGCTGTTTCAAAATCGTGATTATCCTGTGCTTAACGAATATCGAGCGGTGTTGGGGGGGATTTTTGCCGGCGTGTATGGTTTGAATTCGGCGCAGTTAAATCAAGTCTTTGCCGGCGTGAAGGTACGTGATTTGGGTTTGATTTAGGGTGGATCGCGTTGCTATGTCGCTCTTAATAGAATTGCGAAAACTAGCTTAAGCGGCGCTGCTGATACAGGTGTTGAGCCAATGCAATGCGCTTTCGGTATCGTTAAATACCTCGCTTCGTAAAACACCATCGAAAAGCGCCCGATAACGAGGCAAGAGGATGACGTAACCCTCTATGCTCTCGTCGATGACCCAAGCCAGGGCTTTCAAATGGCTGCAATGAGGATTATTGGGTATCGAATCGCGGCCCGCCTGTAGCACTTCTAAACAACTGACTAAGGTGTCTTCGACTATCACCAAGCTCGCCCAATTGCCTGTGGAGTTAAGTTCTGTGACGAAGCTTTGATTGTAGTCGTTGGCCGCACGATGCATGTCAGCTGTCCATGAGCCGCTAACACGTGTGACGAGTATGCGCCCTACTATCGTGGTTTGTACAAATTGCTCGCGGTGATGGTCGACACTTCTCATGATTGGCCTTTTGGTTCATAGATTCATTGTTTCTGTTTTACCTTGCTTTTGCTAATCGCTGAGAACGGAATATCTTGTACCGCATAGTGTTTCGAATCTTTGAAATCATAATGCCACCACTCTTCAGGGTAGACAAAAAATTCGCCTTCACGTTCCATTGCATGGCGCAGCAAATCCCGTAGTTTGCGTTGTTGCTCGGTGCCACCGGTATAAGTGACAAATGAGCGCTCACTCATCTCATCGTAATCACCAGGCATCTCAACCACTTTACCTGTGCTGAGCTCATATAGGCTGATGTCAACGGCGCAGCCACGATTGTGTTTCGAGCCGACTGCTGGGTCGGCGACAAAGATCTTTTTATCGGCGGGCGTGATGTCCCAAAAAATTTTGGTAATAGCCCAAGGGCGGTAAGCATCATGTACCAAGATGCCATAGCCCTGAGACTTGAGCCAACGATGGGCCGATAACAAAGCCATTGCCGCAGGGCGTTGTAAGAAAGCCCTTGCTTCAGGGTACACCGGTTTGCCAACGAAGTTATTGCTCGTGGCGTAGCGAATATCGAGCTTGATACTGGGGTCAAGCTTCACCAGCTCGACTAAGTCACTGGGACGGACCGGGCCAGTCGGTTGCGGCGGTTTGTCTTGCGCCAGACACAGGCTAGCACTCGCCCAAAAAAGCATAGAACCGAGGGCGATTCGTTGGAAAAAAGTAGACATGACAGGGCTCCAAAACTGGGCTGATGGTGAGGCATTCTAATCCCTGGTGAGGCAGTCCGTGCGTGGCATTTACAACAAAAAACATTGCTTTTGTGAATATTTCTTTTCGGAACTGTTTCCGAGTGATAAGGTTTTATCTGACGCGACACAGCACGAGGTACTACTGCAATCGCTGATTTCTTACGGTCTATTCTTACCACAGGAGCAAGCACGATGAAAAAACTGATATTGGCTAGCAGTCTGATACTGATGGCGTTCTCCGCTTCCGCAACTGGATTATCTTGCGAAGACTTGAAAGCTAAGATTGAGAAGAAAGTAGAAGGTAAAGGCGTAAAAGGCTACACCTTAACCGTGGTCGATAAGGCCACAGAAACCAAGAACCGCGTGGTTGGTACTTGCGAGGCCGGTAGTAAGAAGATTATCTACGAAAAGAACAAAGCTTAATCCGAGACGCCAAACTGTAGGTAGTTAGGCAGGCATCTCGCGTTGCGGCTTCAGAAAAGATTGCTGACTCAGTCAATACTGAGCCAGCAATTTTTTTATGCCTTTTTCCTCAAATCACTCAGCAATTGTCCGGCCGCCAGCGCCGCTTCCTCATGACCTGGCTCCACCCAAGTCTCATTCAAAGCTTGGTCTTGCCATTGCTGAATAGGTGCTTGTTGCAACATGTGCTGCACATAGGCACCCGCTTTTTCATCGACAGGTAAGCCATAGGTTTGAATACGGAACACCACAGGTGCGAAGAAAGCGTCAATCGCTGTGAACTTATCGCCAGCAAGGAATGGGCCGCCGAAGCGGTTGAGCCCTTCGTTCCATAACTCGCTAATACGTTGTAGGTCTGACTTCACACCGGCCGGAATGGCGTCGATATGTACACGCAAGCCCACATGCATAGGGCAAACGCCGCGTAAGTTGGCGAAGCCCGAATGCATCTCAGCGGCCGCACAGCGTGCCCAGATCTTCGCTTGTGCATCGCTTGGCCATACACCAGCGTGACGGTCCGCTAAGAACTCAGTGATACCCATGGAATCCCAGACGATGGATTCGCCATCGTGCAAGCACGGTACCTTGCCAGCCGGTGAAAAAGTACGGAAGCTCTCCCAATTGCTGCCTGAGCCGAAGGTAGCAATCTTTTCTTCGAAGGGAATGTTCAGTGCGCGCATCAATGCCCAAGGGCGCAATGACCAAGAGGAGTATGTTTTATTAGCGATATAAAGTGTGTACATCGTGATCTCTCATCAAGTGGGTTTAGTGTTTAGCATAAACGATTCATGCCGATTTTGTTGCAAACTGTTTGCGATAATGATTTGGTGATGTGCTGGTGATACGACGAAAATGTCGGCGGAAGGATTCTTCAGAGCCAAATCCCGATAATTCACTGATACGGGCGAGGCTATGTTCCGAACTTTCGAGCAGATCTTTGGCGCAAGCCACGCGTTCACGTATCAACCAATCGTAGGGCGTGAAGCCAGTCAGTTCGACAAAATGCCTTTGCAAACTGCGCTCGCTCATCGCTGCTTTGTCGGCCATGCTCGCCAAGCTGTGGGGTTCGGCCGGATGGCGCCGTAAATCATCAAGCAGCTGGCTTAAACGACCACGTTCATCACTGGCCACCGGCCGCGGCACAAACTGCGCCTGCCCGCCTTCGCGATGCGGCGGGATGACTAAGCGCTGCGCCACTTGGTTCGCCACCTTCACTCCATAATCTTTGCGCACTAAGTACAACAACATATCGAGGCCAGCGGCAGAGCCGGCTGAGGTGATGATTTGCCCCTCGTCGATGTACAGCGCATCGGGGTTCACCGTCAGTTGCGGGTAGCGTTGCGACAGTGTCTCCACATAGCGCCAATGGGTGGTCACCGATTTACCGTCAAGAATGCCTGCAGCAGCCAGCACAAATACGCCAGAACAAATCGTACACAGGCGAGCACCGCGTTGATATGCAGCGCGTATCTTCTTGAGTAGGGCTTCGGGCGGTGCTTGGTCTGCACCACGCCAACCGGGGATGATAATCGTGTCTGCGAGATCGAGCAGGCGCAAAGTGTAAGGTGCATCGACACTGATACCACCCGCCGCCCGCAATTTGCCGGGCTCAGCGGCGCAGACGTCGAAACGATACCAATCGACCTCTAACTCGGGTCGCTCGAGGGCAAAGACTTCCACTGTGCAGCCAAACTCGAAGGTACACAGTTGATCATAAGCGAGTGCAACCACACGATGCGCTGGTCTTGATTTCATCTGTTGGCCTCCTCTTTGGTATCGATGGCAGCAAGACGTGCTTTGGCGATATCTTACCGTACTATGACATTTCTGCCACTGTAACATCAAGCGCACCTAGTCGACAATACTGCCTATCTG